>JABFWJ010000212.1 GCA_013362295.1 Thermoleophilia bacterium | reverse complement strand
GCGTGGCGCTCGGCGTTACGGCGTGCGCCGCGATGCAGCCCTTCGCGCGACCGTGCGAGCCGAGCATGCAGCTCGGCGCTGTCGGGGACGACGAGGCGCGCTGCCGCCGTCGGCGTCGAGGCGCGCAGGTCGGCAGCCAGGTCGCACAACGGCGTGTCCTGCTCGTGACCGACGGCGGAGACGATCGGCACGGCGCAATCCGCGACCGCGCGCACGACGCGCTCGTCCGAAAACGGGAGCAGATCCTCGAAGCTGCCGCCGCCGCGCGCGAGCACGATCACGTCGGCGCCGCGCCGGCAGAGATCTCCGATCGCGGTTGCGATCGCTGCGGGCGCGCGCGGGCCCTGGACGTACGTCTCGGCCACGACGACGTTCGCGGGTGGGAAGCGCTGCACGATGTGCGTGAGCACGTCGCGTTTCGCGGCGGCGTCGTTGCCGGTGACGAGCCCGATCAGGCGCGGATATTGCGGGAGCGACCGTTTGCGCCCGGCGGCGAAGAGCCCTTCGGCCGCGAGCTTCTTCTTCAGCCGTTCGAGCGCCGCGAGGTGCGCGCCGAAGCCGAAGCGCTCGATCGTCAGCGCCTTCAACCGCAGCTCGCCGCGCTGCTCGTACAGCTCCGCGCGGCCGAAGACGTGCACGCGCTCGCCCTCCGAGAGGTTGAGGTCGAGCGCGTCGAACTGCCCGCGCGGCATCTGCACCTGAAGCGTCGCGACATCGTCGGGATCCTTGAGCGTGAAGAACACCGACGCCCACCGGTCCTGGCGGCGAAGCTCCGTCACCTCGCCCTCGATCCAGAGCGTCGGCAGCTTGGTCAGCCAGCGCGCGACGCCGTTGTTGAAGCCGCGAACGGAGTAGACCTTGCGCCCCTCGACGTCCGTTGCCTCGACCTTCACGGCGTCGATGCTAGCGACGGCGCGCACGCCCAAAATGGACGCGGAAGTCGCCCCGCCGCTCGAGCGGCCGGGCAGTCCGGAATCGGCCTGGGTTAGAGCAGGATCTCGGCGGCGGTCTCGAACGTGCAGCCCGCAAGGACGAGTTCGACGGCCCGGTGCAGATCGGCTTCCGAGTGGGCGACCTTCTCGGCGAGGTGCAGCGGGTAGCCGGCCTCGATCAGCACGTGGAGGCGCCAGGATTCGACCTTTTCGCGCTCCGATTGGGGGTTTTCGATCGTCTGGGGCATGGTGGACGCCTTTTCGCTCTGTTCTAGACGAACCCTGCCTCAGGAAGTTTGGGTGCAAACAGAACCATTACCGACCCGGGTTCACGCCCTGGTCGTGAGCTCGTCCAGGCGGCGCGCGAGGTCGTGGAGGCGGGCGTCGAGCACGGCCCGTTCGGCCTCCGCGTCGCTCGCGATCTCGTGCAGGCGCTCGCGCAGGGTCGACTCGACCTTGTGCGCGCGATCTTCGAGCGACTGCAGCGCGTCGTCCCGCTGGCGTTCGAGCGCTGAGCGCAGGCGGGCGAGCCGCTCCTCGACGCGCTGGGCCGCCGCGTCGCTCACGTGGCTGAGGCGCTCGGTGAGGACCCCCTCGGCCTCGCGCGCGAAGCGCTCGACCGCGAGGTCGAGCTCGCGGCTGAGCCGGCGCGCCGCCTCCTCCCGCGCGGTGCGTGTTGCCGTGTCGAACTGCTGCGACGCCGCCTCCGCGTACCGCGTTGTTTCCCGCGAGATGATGCGCTGCAGCTGGTCGACCTGCCGGCGCTCGACATCGCCAAGCGCGAGCTGGAGCCGCTGCGTGGCCTCGTTGCCCTCGCGCTCCGCAATCTCCTGCAGCTCGCGCTCGCGCTTGCGCAGCCGGTCTGCGAGCTCGTGCAACGCGCGGCGCCGCTCGGCGGCGTGCTGCTCGAGCTCCGTGGTCGCCTGCTGCAGGAGCTTTTCGGCCGCGCCCGCGACCTCGGTCCGCAGCCGCGCCAGCAGCTGGCGCTGCTCGTCGACCTGGCCCTCCAACCCTTCGGCCGCCCCGCCGATCTTCGCCTCGGTCTCGGTCATCAACTGGCGCTGGCGGGCTTCGATCCGGCGCAGCTCGTCGTTCAGGCCCTCCTGCAGCTGCTCGACGTCGCCCGCCCAGTCGGTGAGCCGCTGCTCGACCGAGCGCTGCACTTCGGCAAGCTGCTCGCCGAGTCGCGCGCTCGCGTCGCGCTCGCGCTCCGCGACGTCGCGCCGACGCTCCTCCGCGATCCGGCGCTCTTCTTCCGCCAGCTGCGAAAGCGAGTCGGCGCGCAGCCGCGCGAGCATCAGCTTGAGTTCTGCCGAGCGTTCTTCCGCCTCGTTCGCGACGACCTCGTCGAACGCGGCCTTGCCCTGCTCGATCTCGCGTTCGAGCAGGTGCTGGTGACGTTGCACCCTCCGGAGGACGACGACGCACGCAGCGAGCGCGCTGAGTGCGGCGACGGCCGCGACGATTGCGATAACAGCGGCGGCGGTCACGCCCTCATCGTAGGCGTGCCGCCACGAGCGCGACGGCGAGCGCGACCGCGGCCCACGTGAGCAGCTTCAGCGCGCGCTCGAGCGGCTCGACGCCGGCCGTCGTGCCGCCTTCACGACGCGAGCGACGGACCGGGGTCGAGAGCGTGCGCTGGGCGAGGCTGAGCCAGAAGGCGTAGAACGCTGCCGCGACCGCCTCGATGCGCAGCGTCTGCGCCTCCACGAAGTAGCCGGTGAGCGCGGGGAACGCGCCCCACGCGAGTGCGAAGCCCCAGTCGGTGTGCAGCGCGAGCTCCAGGTTGTAGGCCGGAACCAGCACCGCGCCCGCCAGCACGAACACGAGGAGCCACCAGCCCCACGCGCTCGCGGCCGCGACGCCGATCGCGCACGCCCCGGCGAGGGAGGCGACCGTCGCCGCGACCAGCACCCAGGCCGGGATCCGCGTGCGCAGCGGGCGTCCCTTCAGCTCATCGAGCGCGTGCGCCGCGACGCCGAGCGCAAGGAAGAAGGCCGCAAGCCCCCAGAGCAGCCGGTCGACGTGGAACCGCGGTGCAAGCGCCGCCCCGACGGCGACGTACGACAGGTGCCACAGCGTGTAGGGCGGGTGCAGCAGCGTCACGTAGTCGCGCCAGCCGCCGCGGTCGAGCGCGTAGAAGGCCGGCCGGACCTCCTGGGTCAACGCTTGCGCCCCCACGTCACGATGCCGCCGCCGAGGCTCAGACGCCGTGCCTCGACGTCGCCGACTCCTGCCGCCCGCCACGCCTGCAGCAGGCGCGGGACCGGCCAGTCCGCGTCGTGCCGGCGGATCGAGGGGCCGAGGAACGTGCCGACCTCGTGCCAGCCGCCGCCGATCAGGCGCCCCGCGCCGGGGAGGCCGACGCGCACCCACGCCTCCCAGAGCGGACGCCAGAGACCGCGCGGGACGCCGAACTCGAGACCTGCGATCGTCCCGCCTGGCCTCACGACACGCGCGAGCTCGCGCAGGGTCGCAGCAGGATCCTCGACGTACCGCAGGAGGTACGTGAACGTCAGGCCGTCGAACTGACCGTCCGCGAACGGAAGCGCGCGCGCATCGCCCTCCTGCAGGCGCACCTTCCGGGTCGCGGCGGCGAGCGCGATCCGCCGGCGGCCTTCCTCCAGCATGCCGGCGCTCTGATCGATGCCGACGACGAAGCAGTCCTTCTGGCGCACGAGCTCGAGCGCCACTGCCGCGGTGCCGGTCGCGACGTCGAGCACCGTGTCGGTCGGGCCCACGTCGACGTGCGCGACGAGAAAGCGGCGCCAGCGCGGATCCTGGCCGAACGACAGCAGCGCGCCCCAGCGGTCGTAGGTGGGGCCGAGCGGGGCGAAGAGCGTCGCCGCATCCATACGCTGTGACTCTATGTCGCTCGCCGACGACCTGGCTCGTAGCGCGGCGTCCGCAGCGGTGTACGGACCGGTCAGCGGCGTGCTCGCGGCCGAGCCTGGACGGGGCCGCCGCTTCTACCTCGTGGCGTTCGGGAGCGATGAGGACCGTGAGTGGCTCGTGCTCGACGATCGGGGCGCGCCGGTCGAACGGCGCGACGACGTGCGCGACACCGCCTCGATCGTCGCGCTGTGCGAGCTCGCGGGCGAGCTCGCCGGCGGCGGCGACCTGGAGACGCTGCGCTCGCGGCTCGCGCAGGTTCGGATCGCGGAGCAGCCCG
The DNA here is from genome assembly GCA_013362295.1 of Thermoleophilia bacterium. Lineage (GTDB taxonomy): Bacteria > Actinomycetota > Thermoleophilia > Gaiellales > Gaiellaceae > PALSA-600. The sequence goes on along the minus strand of JABFWJ010000212.1, from coordinate 5,013 downwards.
AGGGGATCGAGGACGCCGAGGCGGCGGCGCTCGCGCTCGAGCGCACGATCGGCGCCCCGCCGCGCGTGGCCACGCCTGCATACCTCGACGACGTCGGCGCCGCCACGATGGCGCTCGAACGCGCGCTCGGCGAGTCGACGTCGCCGTTCTCCAGCGCGATCCGCTCGTCCACCGGGGCGGTCGAAGAGTTCGTCGCCGACGTCGAGCGCGGCTACAAGCTCGACCTCAGCTAGCCTGCCTCCATGTCAGAAGGTGGATTCGGTTTCCCGTTCGGCGGCGATCCTGAGGATCTGCTCCGCGGGCTGCGCGAGTTCGCGGAACAGCAGGCGGAGTCGGTGCAGGAGACGCAACGCGAGCAGTTCGCGACGCTGACGCTCAACACCGCCGTCGAGCTGACCGCGGCCGCGCTCTCGCAGATCGAGGTCCAGGGCTCGGCCGACGAGCAGTCGGTTGCGCTGCGCGACGCGATGCGCGTGCTCTTCCCCGAGGCGGTGGCGCTGGTGAGCGCCGCGCGCCAGGGGTTCATGCGCGAGACGTAAGCAGCCAGCGGATTTCGACGAGAGCGACTGCGGTACCATCGCCGCGCCCGTGGCTCTTCTCGACCGCGCGATCGTCCGGCTGCTGCCGGGCGTGCCGAAGCCCGTGATCCAGCGGCTCTCGTCGCGCTACATCGCGGGCCCGTCGCTCGACGACGCACTCCGGGTCGTGCGGAAGCTGAACGCGAAGAGGAAGCTGGCGACGATCGACGTGCTCGGCGAGGACGTGACCACGCCCGACGACGCGCGGGCGCTCGCCGGCCAGTACCACGACGTGCTCGCACGTGTCGACGAGGAGGGGCTCGACTCGAACGTCTCGGTGAAGCTCACCGGCTTCGGGCTCGAGCTCGACTACGACCTCTGCCGCGACAACCTCGAGTCGGTCGTGGCGGACGCCGCAGCGCGCGACAACTTCGTCCGGATCGACATGGAGGACTCGTCGACGACGGATCGCACGCTGCAGCTCTACCGCGAGCTGCATGCCGAGGGTCTCGACAACCTCGGCGTGGTGCTGCAGGCGTATCTGCGGCGGACGCTCTCCGACCTGCCCGGTCTCGACAACGTGCGGTTGTGCAAGGGGATCTACGTCGAATCGCCCGAGATCGCGTTTCGCGAGTACGAGGCGGTGCGCGCGAACTACGTGCGCTGCCTCGAGGCGCTCGTGGAGCAAGGGTCGTACGCCGCCATCGCCACGCACGACGAGCATCTGATCCGCGAGGGGCTGCGCATCGTGCGCGCCGCAGCCCTTGACCGCGAGCGCTACGAGTTCCAGATGCTGCTCGGCGTGCGCCCCGACCGTGCCGACGAGCTGGTCGCCGACGGCCACCGCGTGCGCGTTTACGTCCCCTACGGGTCGCATTGGTACGAGTACTCGGTACGGCGTCTTCAGGAGAACCCGAAGATGGCGGGCTACATCGCCTCGGACCTCGTCGGCCGCGTGCTCGGCCGCTCGTCCTAGAGACTGCAGCGGGCGTAGAAGGCCAGATACGCGCCCATGTGCGAGTTCCAGTACGAGCTGTCGTGACCGCCGGGGAAGACGTGGAGGACCACGCTCAACCGGCGCGCGAGGTCGCCGTCGGCGGCCTTGAACGAGTCCTGGTCGCCGACGTCGAGCCACACCTGCAGGTGCTTGAGCTTCGACACCGCGGTGAACACGTTGTTCCGCCTGAAGTCCTCGGCGTTGTCGAACGCGCCCGGCGCGGCGGCACTCGCCCTGTGCCAGAGCGCAGCGGAGTGACCCCCGACCGCGCAGAACAGCTTGGGGCGGAGACTCGCGATGTGCAGCGCGCCGTAGCCTCCCATCGAGATGCCACCGATCGCCACCTTCCCAGTCGTGTGGAAGCGTCGCCGGGCATCCGGGATCGCGGTGTCGAGCACCATCGTCGCCCACTTGCCGCCGCTGCGGTCGTGCCAGTAGCTGTGGTCGCCGCCGTTCAACATCACGACGACCGGGGAGCCTGGGCGCGCAAGCGACGCGAACAGCTGGTTGCTCAGGAACTGGTCGGGCCCCGCACCGCGGCCGTGCAGGAAGACGAGAAGTCTGTGGTCGGTGTTCTTCGGCACGACGGCGATCTCGTCACGGCCGCCGAGCGTGTAATGGACGACGCGTGCGCCGCGGGTTTCGGTCGACCGAGGCGCCGATCCCGTCGTCGACTTGGAGCTCTTGTGGTGGTCGGAGCCTCGAAACTGGAGCACAACGACAACCGCGAGCACGATGCCCGCGGCGACGATCGCATACCGCCACATATGCGGACAGACTAACTAGTAGCCCGGTGGAGGCCCCTGCGGCGCGGAGACGTCCTCTTCCTCGACGACGGTGCGGCGTTGGCCGTACGCGCGCCGGCGCACCGGGTAATCGGGCCCGGCGTCGACGACGGCCGTCCGTCGCAGGTAACCGGGGCCCCACGTCGACCAGAGCAGCAGGTCGAGGATGAAGGCGACAAGTCCGATCACGAAGAGGATCCAGCCGACGGTGTTGACGTCGACGGGATGCGAGCCTGCCGGATGCACTGCGAGCGCGAGGATGAGGCCGACGGCTGTGATGATGAGGCTGAATGCGAGTCCCATGTAGGCGTGTCCTGCCCGGAACCATGATCTTCGACACATGACCCTCGACGAGCACCCGTACGTTCCGCTCATGTTCGGCCCGTCGCCCGTGCACCGGCTCGAGCGCCTCGAGGAGGAACTGGGCGGGAGGGTCGAGCTCTGGGCGAAGCGCGAGGACTGCAACTCGGGTCTTGCCTACGGTGGCAACAAGGTGCGAAAGCTCGAATACCTCGCGGCCGACGCGCTCGCGCAAGGCTGCGACACGCTCGTCTCGATCGGCGGCGTGCAGTCGAACCACACGCGGCAGGTCGCGGCCGTCGCGGCCCGGCTCGGCCTGCGCTGCGTGCTCGTCCAGGAGCGCTGGGTCGACTGGCCGGACTCGGTCTACGACAAGGTCGGCAACATCCTGCTCTCGCGGATCATGGGCGCGGACGTGAGGCTCGTCGAGGCGGGGTTCGACATCGCGTTCCGGCCGAGCTGGCAGGACGCGCTCGATACGGTTGCCGCGACGGGCGGCACGCCGTACGCGATTCCGGCCGGTGCGTCCGACCATCCGCTCGGTGGGCTCGGCTTCGCGCGCTGGGCGCGCGAGGTCGCCGAGCAGGAGGCGCAGCTCGGCGTGTTCTTCGACACGATCGTCGTCTGCTCGGTCACCGGTTCGACGCAGGCGGGCATGATCGCCGGCTTCGCCCTGCAGGAGCGTCCGCGCGCGATCCTCGGGATCGACGGCTCGGCGACCGTCGAGCAGACGTGGGCGCAGATCGCGCGCATCGCGCGCCGGACGGCCGAGGCGATCGGCTGCGGGCGCGAGCTCGTCGACGCGGAGATCGTGCTGCTCGACGAGTGGCACGCGGGCACGTACGGCATTCCGGACGACAAAACGCTGGCCGCGATCCGGTTGTGCGCTCGGCTCGAGGGAATGCTCACCGACCCGGTCTACGAGGGGAAGTCAATGGCGGCGCTGATCGACCTCGTGCGCTCGGGCCGGATCGAGCCCGGCTCGCGAGTTCTCTACGCGCACCTCGGCGGCCAGCCGGCGCTGAACGCGTACGCAGGCGCGTTCTGAGGATTGTAATTCGGGTGGAACTGGGAATGCATGAGCAACCACGATCGACCAGGAGGTCACCTGATGGGTGAGGAATATCGCAAGCTGAGTCGTGAGGAGCTGAACGCGCTGGCCGGCGAGGAGCTGCCGGAGCGCGCCGCGATGTCGCTGATCAACGCGAACGTCGCCGCGCCGATCAACGCCGCCGTGGCGCTGAACGTACTCAGCGACCACTCGGTCGCGTACGCGAACGCGGAGCAGACCGCTCCGATCACGCAGGGCAACTGACCTACCGCTCCGGTTCCGAGAGGGCTTTCCAGAAGACCGTCGTGTCGCAGGGCCGCCCGTCCGGGTAGAGGGCGTAGCGCGGGATCACGCCGACTCGCGTCCAGCCGAGCCGCGCGTAGAGGCGTTCCGAGTCGTCGCCCGTCACCGTGTCGAGCACGAGCAGGGTCTTGCCGTGTGCCTTCGCCTCGGACTCGGCGTGCTCCATCAGCAGCTGCGCGATGCCGCGCTTGCGGGCGGAGCGGTGGACGAGGAGCTTCGCGATCTCACCGCGGTGCGGCTGGTTCGGCGGCACCGCCAGGATGACCTGGACGGTGCCGACCAGGCGGCCGTCGTCGAAGGCGCCGAGCACCAGCCGGCGGCCCTGCTCGACCTCTGCGGCCATCGCGTCGAAGAACGCGCGGGCCTGCTCGTGCGAGAAGGGCGCCATGAAGCTGACCGACGCACCGCCCGCGACGCAGTCGGCGAGGACGTCCGCGAGCGCGTCGAGCTGCGTTCGCAGCTCGGGCGGGTCGAGACGGCGAACCTCCGGCACGGCGCCATTCTCCCAGCCGGCTCATCCGGGCGAGAGCCGGCCGAAGACGTACAACGCGACCCGAAACACGATGTAGAGAAACGCGGCGAGCACCACTGCCGCCGCCGCGGCGTAGGCGAGCGGGAAGCGATACCGGCGTGCAAGCGGTGTCAACAAGGGCCGGGCCACCGCGTCTCGGTTCCCCGGAGGTCAGGTCGGTGAACGCGCACGACGCGATCGCCTGCGCCCGCAGCTCCTAGGCTTCCGACTCGGCAACCGAAGGAGGAAGACGGTGGCGGGCTTCGTCATCACACGAATTCAGACCGGCGACTACGACAGATGGCGCCCCATGTTCGACCAGGACCGGCCGCGTGCCCGAGAGAAGGCGCAGGTGCAACGCGTGCTGCGAAGCGTCGACGATCCAAACGAGGTCTTCATCCATCTCGAGTTCCAAAGCGTCGAGGAGGCGAACGAAGCACGGACGCGCCTGCTCTCGTCAGGTGTGCTCGATCGCTTCGTCGACAAGCACGGTCCCAATGTCCTCGTCGACGCAGGGTGATTGCCTGCGCCGGCGTGGCTAGGGACCG
>JABFWJ010000273.1 GCA_013362295.1 Thermoleophilia bacterium | reverse complement strand
ATGGAGATCTGGCCCCCGACGAACGGCAGGAACCCGAGCGTGTCGGACACCCACTGCTCGCCCGGCTGGAGCTTCGGCGCCAGGACCTGGATGCCCCACAGGCCGTACACGACCGAGGGGACCGCCGCCAGCAGCTCGACGGTGACCGTGAGGGGCTGGCGCACGCGCATGGGCGCGAGCTCGGTGACGTAGAGCGCCGTCGCGATCGCGACCGGCACGCCGATGAGCAGCGCGATCGCCGACGTGATGAGCGTGCCGACCATCAGCGGGAGCGCGCCGTACAGCGCCTGCGACGGCACCCACTCGCTGTGGAACACGAAGCCGACGTAGCCGAACTTGTCGAACGCCGGCTTGGCCTCGATGAACAGGCGGATGAAGAAGAACGCGATGAGGACCAGGATCAGCGCGGCGATCCCGGTCAGCGTCCAGCGCAGCAGCGGGTCGGCGAGCCGCGCGCGCGACGGCCGCTCGATGATCGAGCGGCCGTCGCGAACCGTGGTTGTGAGGCTCGATGCCTGCATCGCGCGTCAGGCGGCGGCGTTCACGACGCCGCGATCGCCTGCCCGTTGCACTGCAGGCCGTCGACCTTGGCCTGCGCCTTCGTCTTGATCCCGTCGGGCAGCGGCGCGTACTGCAGCTGCGACGCGACCTGCTGGCCGGGGCCGAGGGCGTAGTTCAGCCAGTCCTTGACGAGCTTGGCCTGGTTGGGCTTCATGCCCGCCTTGCACATGTCCTGCCACACGAGCAGGAACGTGACGGCGCTGATCGGGTAGGTGTCCGCACCCTTGGCGTTGATCGTGCTGAAGCGCAGGTCCTCCGGCGGGCTCGCGTTCGTGCCGGCGGCCGCGGTGGCCTGCAGGGACGGCTCGACGTACTTGCCGTCGGAGTTCTTGACCGCGGCGGTGGTGAACTTGTTCTGCAGCGCGTAGGCCTGCTCGACGTAGCCCACGGCGCCCTTGGTCTGCTTCACGCAGCCGGCGACGCCGTCATTGCCCTTCGCGCCGGTGCCGGTCGGCCACTTGACCTCCTTGTCGACCCCTGGGCCGTTCTTCCAGGCCGGCGAGTAGTCGGCGAGGAACTCCGCGAAGTTCTTCGTCGTGCCGGACGAGTCCGAGCGGTGGCAGACCGTGATGTTGTCGCTCGGCAGCTTGACGCCGGAGTTCTGCGAGGCGATCTCCGGGTCGTTCCACTTCTTGACCTTGCCGAGGAAGATGTCGGCGGCCGTCTTGCCGTCGAGCTTCAGGCCCTGCTGGACGCCGTCCAGGTTGTAGGAGACGGTCACGGCGCCAAGGACGGTCGGCACGTGGACCGGGTCGCTGCCCTTCTTCTTGGCGGTCGCGATCTCGTCGACCTTCAGCGGGGCGTCGGAAGCGCCGAAGTCGTCGGTGCCCGCGCTGAACTGCGCGACGCCGCCACCCGAGCCGATGCCCTGGTAGTTGACGGTGGTGCCGTTCGTCTCCTTGAAGCGGGCGGCCCACTCCTGGTAGACGGGCTGCGGGAAGGTGGCGCCGGCGCCGTTGATGGTGCCGCCCGCCTTCGCGGAGCCGCCCGAGCCGGAGCTCGAGCTCGATCCGCCCGAGCTGGGATTGCTGTCGTTGCTGCCGCAGGCCGCTGCGGCGAGCGCGAGCACGGCGCAGCAGGTCAGGGCCAGCAGGTTCTTCGACCTCACAGGAACTCCTCGTGATCGTGATTCGCGGATACGCGTGCGCGGCGGCACGGCAACCCGTGGCACCAGGGTGTTATGCCTCGTCGCCACGGATGTGAAAAGCGCGTGAAGCCTCGGGGGCGAACCGGTACCCGAAGCCGACGTGCGTGTGGATGAAGCGCGTGTCGGGCAGCGCCCCCTCGAGCTTGACCCGCAGCTTGTGGACGTAGACGTCGATCGAGCGGTCGCCCTCGCGAAGGGTTCCGCCCCATACCAGCCGGTACAGGTCCTCCCGTCGCACGATCCCGCCGCCGCTGCGCGCGAGCGCCACGAGCAGGCCGAACTCGCGCACCGACAGGCTCAGCGCGGTGCCGCCGGCGAGCGCGAGCCCCTGCGCGGGGTGGATCTCGAGCGCGCCGACGCGGATCGTGTCCTCCTGCTGCTGTGCCGCCTCCATGACCTCGCAGCATTGCCCGCGCGAGCGAGCCACCCGTGACCGGCGCGTGAATCGCTTGTGAAAGGACGGTGAACGGCGGTTCGGATCGTCGCCGGCGGGAGCTACGGTCCGTCCATGGCGCTGCTCCACACGTCCGGCGACCTCGGCATGCTCGACCTGTTCGAGCAGTCAGGCCGGACGGTGCGCCGGGCGACCGTCCTGTTGCGCGACCTGCTCGCCGACTGGCCCGAGCGCGCGGAGCTCGCGGCGGCGCTCATCGACTGCGAGCACGAGGGCGAC
>JABFWJ010000231.1 GCA_013362295.1 Thermoleophilia bacterium | reverse complement strand
ATTCGGCGCAGCCGAACCAGATTGCAGCCCTGCGGACTCGACCCGCAGCTCGAACTGCTCGAATCTGGTTCGCCTGCGGCGAATCAGGTTCGATCCACTGCGCGAGTTTCCGTTGCCCGCGGCGTCCGACAAACTCGTCGACCTCGCTCTTGAACGTCATTCCAAGCCCACTTCTAGGTACGCCGCCGCGCGCGCCGGGTCGCAGCGCGCGGCTCTGACCGTTGTCCCGACGCTGACGAAGTCCGCCCGCACGCAGCCGGCCACCTGCGGGAAGGGCCGCGCCGCCGGGACGGCGAGGCCGAGGACGCCTGCCACGAGCAGAAGCCCGCGGAGCATGCGCTGACGGTACCTTCTTCCGCGTGGAGGCCACCCGCCGCGCCACGTTCCTGTCGTTCCAGCCGCCTGCGATCACCGAGGCGGAGATCGAGGCGGTCGCCGAGACCCTACGGTCGGGCTGGCTGACGACCGGGCCGCGCACCGCCGAGCTGGAGGCGCGCATGCGCGACTACCTCGAGGCCCGGCACGTGCTCGCGGTCTCCTCCTGCACGGCCGCCCTCCATCTCTCCCTCGTCGCGCTCGGCGTAGGGCCCGGCGACGAGGTGATCACGACGTCGATCACCTGGCCCGCGACGGCCAACGTGATCGTCCACTGCGGCGCCACCCCGGTCTTCGCCGACGTCCGCGAGGACACGCTGAACATCGATCCCGCTCGGGCTGCCGAGCTGGTCACCGCGCGGACGAAGGCGATCGTCCCCGTCGACCTCTACGGCCAGCCGGCCGACCTCGAAGAGCTGGCCGTGCTCGGGCTGCCCGTCGTCGAGGACGCGGCGCACGCCGCTGAGGCGCGCTATCGCGGCCGCAAGGTCGGCACGATCGCCGACGTCACCTGCCTGTCGCTGTACGCGACGAAGAACATCGCGGCCGGCGAGGGCGGGCTGATCGCGACGGATCGCGACGACCTCGCGGAGACGCTCGACGACCTGCGCGTGATGCGCCGCGGCCACGGCGCGCTCTACGACATAGCCGTGCCCGGATACAAGGCGAACCTGAGCGACGTGCTCGCGGCGATCGCGCTCGTGCAGCTCGACAAGGTGGAGCAGCACGCGGCGATCCGAGCCCGTCACGTCGCGCTCTACGACGAGGGGATCGCCGACCTCGACGGCGTCGAGGCGGTCGGCCGCGACGCACGCGACGTGCATGCGAATCACCTCTACGTCGTGCGCGTCACCTTCGCCGACCGCGACGACGTGCAGCGCGCGCTCGCAGACGAGAACATCGGCACGTCGATCCACTTCCTCCCGGTGCACAGCCTGAGCGCGTATCGCGACCGGCTGGCGCCGCACCAGCCCGAGCTCCCCGTCACCGAGCGCGCCGGGGCCGAGGTCCTCTCGCTGCCGCTCTCGCCGGCCCACTCCGACGACGACGTCCGCGACGCGATCGCCGCGTTGCGCCGCGTGCACGCGCGCCTCTCGGGATGAGCCGTCCGCTGCGCGTCGCCCTGACGCTCGTCGTCTCCGCGGCCGCGGTCACGTACATCCTCTACAAGATCGACCTCGGCAAGACGGCGCACATCCTCGGGTCGGCGAGCGTGCCGTGGGTCGTCGCATCGGCCGCGCTGACGCTCGTCACCGTGCCGCCGATGGCCTGGCGCTGGCAGCGGCTGCTCGAGGTGCGCGGGATCGAGGAAACCGTCACGTGGCTCACGCGCGCCTACTTCGTCTCGTACGCGTGGGGCCAGGTCCTGCCCACCTCGATCGGCGGCGACGCCTCGCGCGTCTTCGAGACGGCGCGACGCCATCCCGGGCGGATCACGCCGGTCGCCGGCTCCGTGCTCGTGGAGCGGGCGGTCGGAGGCGCCGTCACGCTGCTGCTCGCCGGCGTCGGCTTCCTGCTCGCGATCGGCCGCTACCCGATCGGTGCGTACCTCTGGCCCGAGGCGATCTTCGTCGTCGCGACCGTCGGCGCGGGCGTCGTCTTCTTCTCGCGCAGCATCCGGCGCAGGCTTGCGTTCCTGCTTCCGATCGCCCGCCGCCTCCGCATCGAGACGCCGGCCCGGGCGGTCTACGACGGCATCCACGGCTACCGCAGCTATCCGCGGACACTCGTGCTCGTCGCCGGTGTGTCGGCGCTCCAGCAGTTGACGCGCGTCGTCGCGATCTACGCGTCGGGTCGCGCCGTCGGCATCCACCTCTCGCTGCTGCCGTACATCGTGCTCGGTCCGATGCTGTTCCTCGTCATGCTCGTGCCCTTCACCGTGAACGGGATCGGGGTGCGTGAGGCGTTCTTCGTCAGCTTCCTCGGCAACCTCCACGTGGACGCGGACGCGGCGTTCGCCTGCGGCTTCCTCTTTTTCGTCATGACCGTGATGCTCGCGCTGCCCGGCCTTGGCGTGCTCGTCTGGGAGAACGTCTTCGACCGCCGCACCACCTCCGTCCCGAACCCGAGTGCCTGACGTCTCCGTCGTCATCGTGACCTTCAACGCGCTGCCGTGGGTCGAGCGGTGCATCGAGTCCGTGCATGGACTCGATGTCATCGTCGTCGACAACGGGTCGACCGACGGGACGGTCGAGCTCGTGCGCGAGCGGTTTTCCGACGTGCGCCTGATCGAGCAGGAGAACAAGGGCATGGGCGGCGGCAACAACGCCGGCATGCGTGCGGCCGGCGGGCGCTACTTCTTCCTGCTCAACTCCGACGCGTGGGTTGTAGACAACGCGATCGACGAGCTCGTCGAGTTCGCCGACGCGCACCCCGAGGCGGCCATCGTCGGGCCGAAGCTGCTGAACACCGACGGCACGCTGCAGCGCTCCGCGCGCGGCGAGCCGACACTCTGGCGCCTCGCGACCGAGTACCTCGCGATCCGGAAGCTCGCGCCGCGGTCAGGACGGCTGAACCCGCTGTACCGCGGCGACTTCGGCCACGACCGCGTCGAGGAGGTCGACTGGCTGTCCGGTCCTGCGCTGCTCGTGCGGCGCGAGGCCGCGGACGCAGTCGGGCTCTTCGACGAGGACTTCTTCATGTTCAGCGAGGAGGTCGACTGGATGACGCGCTTCCGCCGCGCCGGCTGGAAGGTGCTGTTCTTCCCGGATGCGGAGGTCGTGCATGTGGGCGGGGCGTCGCACGGCGGGCGCATGTACGTCGAGAACCTGCGCGGCCATCTGCGCTGGTTCGCGAAGCACCGCGGCGTTAAGGACGCCGAACGCGTGCGCAAGCTGCTCCTCTGGTCGCTGCGCGCGCGTGCGCTCGTGCTCCGCCGCGAGCACGAGCGCGAAGGCGTGCGCTTCCTCTCCTCCGGCAACGCACGCTCGCTGATCAAGTGATCGTCTACCTGCGCCTTGCCTTCGGCACGATCGTGGTGCTGCTTCCGGGCCTTGCCGTCGCGCGGGCGCTTGGCCGCCGCTCCGTCTCCGCTGTCGTGGCGTGGGCGCTCGCGTCCGCGTTCGTCGCCTGGGCGGTCGTGTTCGTCGTGCACTCGAACATCAAGCTCGCCGTCCTCGTGCTCGCGGCGATCACGATCGGCGCGCTGATCGTCGGCAGGCGCCGTCGCCGCGAACACGACGAGCTCCGCGCGCCCGGCTGGGTGATCGCGTTCGGGGTCGTTCTCGGCTGGTTCCTCTGGCACGTCGCCGCGGTGATCGTGGGCGACGGACTCTTCCACGAAGCGCGCGTGCGGAAGCTGCTCGCGCTCGGCGACCTCCACCTGCGCACGGTCGACGAGTTCAAGGACGGAGGGCTCCATCCGGGGTACGCGTTCCCGCTCTGGCACGGCGTGCTCGCGCTGATCGGATGGTTCTCAGGTGTCGACGCGGGCCTGGTCGTCAAGTACGCGCCCGCGTTGCTCGCGCCGATCGCGTGCGCGGTCACGTGGGAGGCCGCGGTCGCGATCTTCCGCTCGCGCGCGGCCGGCGTCGCGTTCCTCGCCGCGACGCTTGCAGTGTTCTGCTTCGGTGCGGGCCACGGCGGCGCGTTCGCCGTCCTCTCGCTCCCGGCGACCGCGACGCGGCAGATGCTGGTGCCCGCCGCGCTCGCGATCTTCTTCACCGCACACACGCGGGCGGGCCGGGCGACGCTCGCCGCGATCTTCGGTGCGGTCGCCCTCACGCATCCGACATACGCGCTCTTCCTGCTCATCCCGCTCCTCGTCGTGCTGCGCTGGGAGTGGCGGAGCTGGCTCGTCGCGGCGGTCCCGACCGGGCTCGTGCTGCTCTGGCTGAAGCCGATCGTCGACGAGACGATCTCGCACAATCCCCGCGCGGGCGAGCTGCGGCGCGGGCTCGTCCAGTACCAGGACCAGCTCGTCATCGACGGGCCGCACCACTTCCGGGTCGCGCCCGAGGTCTTCGGCCGCACAGGCGCCGTCGGGGTCGCCTCCCTGATCCTGCTCCCGCTCGTCGCGCTCGCGATCCCGCGCCGTTGGTCGATCTTCGCCCTCGGCGGGTCGCTGCTCGTGCTCCTGCTCGGGAGCGTGCCGTGGCTCTTCGTCCACTTCTCGGACGCCGTCGGCCTGTCGCAGTCGCGGCGCGCGATGGGCTTCGCCCCGCTCCCGTTCGTGTTCGTCGGCGCCCTGGCGCTCGCCGCGCGACGCGTGTGGGTCGTGCCGCTGGCGCTCGTCGCCGGGATCGTCCTGCAGCGCCTCTGGCCGGGCGACTTCGACTATGGGCTCCGGCACGGAGGTCCCGCCGCCGCCACGTGGATCGGGCTCGTCGGCGGCGCGGCCGCGCTCGCGCTCGCCTACGCACTGCGCCGCCGCCCGCTCCCGGAGCGCTGGGGTCTCGGCGCGGCGGCCGCCGTCGCTTTCACGCTGCCCGTCTTCGTCCACGCGTTGTGGCACTGGTCGCCCGCGCAGAAGGAGGACCGCTTCGGCCTCTCGCAGCGCCTCGTGCACAACCTGCGCACCAAAGTGCCGAAGGGGGCGATCGTGCTCGCACCGATCGTGACGAGCTACCGCGTCGCCGCCGTCGCGCCGGTCTACATCGTCGCCGCACCCGTCACGCACGTCGCCGCGACGAACGCCAACCGCCCGTACGAGCGCGCGCGCGACGTCCATCATTGGGTGCTCACGAAGGATCCCAGGGTGGCGAAGCGCTACGGCGCAACGTGGCAGATCAGAGCGGGACGGCTCAGCCGAATTAACTAAGCGAGCATTTCGAGCGCCAGCCGCGCGATGTGCGCACCGATCGCGAGCGACGAGGTGGCCGCGGGCGACGGCGCGTTGACGACGTGCAGGATGCGTCCACCGCCGGCGAAGACAAAGTCGTCGAGGAGTCGCCCGTCGAGGCCGAGCGCCTGAGCCCGGATGCCGGAAGGGCCGAAGCGGACGTCAGCGGTTGTGATCGCAGGCACCAAACGCTGCACATCGCGCACGAACGCTCGCTTGGAGACATCGCGCCAGAGCTCGTCGACGCCCGCGCGGAGATGTCGAGCGGCAAAGCGCCAGAAGCCTGGATGGCCGAAGGTGGCCGCTGTGTCGCGGAGCGAGATGGCGGCACGGCGATAACGCTCACGCGCGAACGCAAGCACGGCATTCGGGCCGGCGACAACTGTCCCGTCGACGCGTCTCGTGAGGTGGACGCCGAGGAAGGGAAAGGCCGGATCCGGAACGGGGTACACGAGCCCGTTGACGAGCTCCGCCGCGCGCGGCGACAGCGTGTAGTAGTCGCCGCGAAACGGCACGATCCGGGTCTCGGATCCCGAGATCCGGTCGGATTGGAGGCCGGCGCAGCTGACGACCATCCGTCCCTCGAATATCGCGTCGCGGGTCGCCACTTCGACGCTCCGCCCGCCTTGCGCGATTCGCGTGACCTCGCGACGAAGTTGGATCTCGCCACCGGCCGTGCGTACGTCCTCCGCGAGCGCTTCCGAGACGCGTCCGTAGTCGATGACGCCCGTGTGCGGGGCGTGCAGCGCCCTGATACCGCGGACGTTCGGCTCGATGCGCCGGAGCGCCTCTGCGTCGAGCACGCGAAGCCCGACGACGCCGTTCGCGCGTCCCCGCCGCTCGAGCTCCGCCAGCCGGCCGAGCTCGGTCTCGTCCAGCGCCACGATCAGCTTGCCACGCTCGACGCGCTCGATGCCGCGCTGGTCGGCGTAGCGTTCGAGGGCCGTCTTGCCTTCGACGCAGAGCTTTGCCCTCAGCGAGCCCGGCGTGTAGTAGACCCCGGAATGGATGACGCCCGAGTTGTGCGCCGACTGGTGGCGCGCGAGCGCGGACTCCTTTTCGAGCAGCATGAGCCGTAGGCCCGGGCGATCGGCGAGAAGTTGTCGGGCGGTCGCCAGTCCGAGGATGCCGCCGCCGACGACGATTGCGTCATAGGGCTGAGCCACCGCGGCATTGTCACCGTCTCTATCGTCTCCCGGCGTGAAGGTCCTGCTCGTGACGATGTACTTCCCGCCCGCGGGCGGCGGCGGCGTCCAGCGCCCGCTGAAGTTCGCGACCCACCTGCCGGAGCTCGGCATCGAGACGCACGTCCTCGCACCCGACGACCCGAAATGGATCCACCGCGACGACGAGCTGCTGCCGCCGATGCTCGCCTGGGTGCACCGCGCGCGCTACCTCGGCCCCAAGGGGCGGAAGCCGGCGGAGGAGCTCCACGGGACTGCCGGCCTGGAGAAGGCTGCGAAGCAGCTGCAGCTCGCCGGGCGCCGGCTGCTCGTCCCCGACGAGAACGTCAGCTGGAACCTGACCGCGATCCCGACGGCGATCCGCATCGCGCGCCGCGAGCAGATCGACGTCGTGCTCACGACGTCGCCGCCCTCGTCGGTGCACCTCGTGGGCGCGGCGGTGAAGCGCGCGACCGGGATCCCGTGGGTCGCCGACCTCCGCGACTCCGTCGTCGCGCACCCGCACCGGCACGCCGAGCGGCTGCTCGTGCGCGCCAAGGAACAGGGCGAGCACGCGGTCGCACGGCTGATCGGACGCTCCGCGGACGCGGTCGTCGCGGTCTCGGACGCGATCGCCGAGGAGATGCGCGCCCGCAACCCGAGGGGCGCCGTCGTGACGATCGCGAACGGCTCCGACTTCGACGACTTTGCCGGGCTCGCGCACAGGCCGTCCGAGCGGCTCCGCATCACGCACGCCGGCTCGTTCTTCGGCAAGCGTGACCCGCGCCCGTTCCTCACCGCGCTCGAGCAGTCGGGGCTCGACGACGTCGTCGTCCGCTTTCTCGGGGACTTCCGCTCCAGCGACCGCGACTGGATGGAGGAGCGCGGCCTGGGCGACCGGGTCGAGCTGATCCCGTACGCGCCGCGCCGCCGGTCGCTCGAGCTGCAGCGCGACTCCGACGTCCTGCTCCTGCTGATCCCGGAGGCCGGCGGCCGCGGCAAGGGGGTGCTCAGCGGCAAGGTGTTCGAGTACCTCGCGGCGGAGCGGCCGATCCTCGCCGTCGTCCCGCCGGAGGGGGCCGCCGCGGAGCTGATCCGCGCCGCGGGCGCCGGCGTCGTCGTCGCACCCGACGACGTCGACGGGATGACCGCCGCCCTGCGCGATCTGCACGCGCGGTGGCAGGCGGGGTCGCTCGAGGGCCCGCCGCTCTCGGAGGAGTGGCGCGACAAGGTGTCGCGGCGCACGCGCGTCGAGGAGCTCGCGCAGCTCCTGGAGCGGGTCGCGTGAGGCGTCTCACGAGCTTCTGCTTCCTGGCGAGTCTCTTCTGCGTCACGTTCGAGAAGATCCACTGGAACTTCGCCGGCACCGTCTCGCTCGCGGACGTGCTCGCGATCCTCTTCCTCGTCTCGTTCGTCGCGTCGACGAAGCGTGCGACCGTCCCGCGCACGACGGTCGTGCTGCTCGGCTTCTTCGGCGCCTTCCTGCTCGTCTACCTCGCGGGGTACTTCAACCTGACCGACTCCGACTCGCTACAGCAGTGGGCGAAGGGCCTCGCCAAGTGGCTGATCCACTTCGCGTTCCTCGCGGCGGCGGTCGTCTGGATCTCGCGTCGCGGGCAGTGGTATTTCTGGCGTGCGCTCGGCTGGTTCAGCGCGGGCATCGTCGCGAACGCGACCTACGGGATCCTGCAGCTGCTCGACGCGCGCCGCGGCGGGAACCTCGACTCGACGCTGCTCTCGCCGATCACCGGCGGCGCGAGCCAGATCAACATCTACGGGCGCGTCGAGGGGGCGGTCGTGTACCGCCCGAACGCGCTGACGGGCGATCCGAACCACCTCGGGATCATGCTGATCGTCCCGCTGCTCGTCCTCGCCCCGCTCTACCTGCGGCTCGAGCGCGGCCACCCGTGGCGCAAGTGGCTGATGCTGACGATCGCATTCCTGCTCTTCGTCGAAGCGGCCACGCTCTCCCGCAGCGTGGTGCTGGGGCTCCTCGTCGGCGCGCTCCTGCTCGCCATCCCGTACCGGAGATACCTCGTCTCGTGGCAGCTGCTCGTGCCGATCGGGACGGCGGTGGGCGTGCTCCTCGTGATCGTGCTGACGCGCCGCCACTTCTTCGAGGTGCTGCTCGGCACGCGCGTCGCGACTGGCGGCAAGTCGGAGAGCGCCCATTTCTCCATCTACGGCTTCGTGCCGCAGATCCTGCACACGCATCCGGTCTTCGGACTCGGACTGAACACCTTCTCCGTCTACTACGAGTTCGTCACCGGCAAGAGCAACTGGGGCCCGCACTCCTACTTCGTCGCGCTGATCGTCGAGACCGGGCTCGTCGGGACCGCGCTGTTCGGCCTCTTCATGGTGTGGGTGTTCGGCCGGCTGCACCGCGCCCGCGCGCTCGGCCGCGCGCTGGCGGCGTCAGGCGATCCGCTCGCCGCGCGTGTGCGCCCGCTCGCCTGGGGATTCACCGCCGCGATCGCCGGAACGCTCGCCGCGAACGCGTTCTACCTGACGATCCAGTTCTACTACTTCTATGCGCTGACGGCGCTCGCGCTCTCGGTGCCGGTCGTGTTCGCGCGCCGCCCGCGATGAAGATCATCGCGCTCGCGACGTCGTACCCGCGCGATGCGAGCGACGTCGCGGGCCGGTTCGTCGCGGACGCGGTCGAGGCCGTCCGCGCGCAGGGGGTCGACGTCGAGGTCGTCTCGCCCGCGACGTTCCCGCATTTCGGCATCGCCTACGGCGGCGGGATCGCCCAGAACCTGCGCACCGCGCCGTGGAAGCTCGCGCTCGTGCCGGCCTTCGTCGCCGCGGACGCGCGAGCCGCCCGCGCGGCC
>JABFWJ010000239.1 GCA_013362295.1 Thermoleophilia bacterium | reverse complement strand
ACGGTGCGCATTCCCTTGCACGCGCCGCTCCAGCCGGTGAATGACCAGCCCTTCGCGGGGACGGCGCGCAGCGTGATCGGCTTGCCCGCGAGAACGGTCCTCGAGCACGCGGGCGTGCAGCGCACGGCGCCGCGGCCCTTCGTCGTCACCCGGAGCGCGACGCGGCTCGGCCCGAAGACGGCCGTCACCGACTGCGGCTGCGTGAGGTTGACCGCGCAGTTCCCGCTCCCGGCGCACGCACCGGACCAGCGGACGAACCGCTGCCCGCGCGCCGGGGCGGCGACGAGCGTGACGAGCGACCCCTGGTCCCACTGTGTCGTGCAGGGCGCGCCGCACGCGACTCCCGGCACCTCGCTCGTGACGTTGCCCGTCCCGGCCATCGTCACGGTCACGGCTTCCTGCGGCGTGTCGAGGTGGCGCAGCCAGAGCGAGTCCTGGATGTCGTCCCACGTGCCGGAGTGACCGTAGTAGTCGTCACGGCCGACGTCGAGCACCTCCTGCTGCAGCGTGCGGCTCGGGTCCGCGGTCGGATAGAGCACGTCGAGCGGGCTGTCGCAGGGGTGTCCCGGATCGCCGGGACACGCATGCGGCGCGCGCAACGGCAGCGCACCGAGCGCATGGATCAGCTCGTGGGCACTGACGGCATCACCGCCGATGTCGGGACAGCCCTGGAGCCAGACGACCGCGTACGCGGGGCCGCGCGAGAAGTCACCGGCGCCGGTGCCGCAGATGTCTGCCTCCACCTGCGGTCCGTCGTAGTAGACGAGGTACTTCTTGTACGGGCTCTGGAAGGAGACGATCGCCAGCGCGGCCCGCACGCGCGTGAACGCTGCGTTGGCGCTCTGCAGCTGCGCGGTCGACACGGTGAGGCGGACGAACGAGATGTCGAGGCACGTGCCGCCCGGGAACACCGCCTGGTCGAAGCGCGGCGCGCGCGTCGCATCCTGGCCCGTCCACCATGTCGTCAGCGAGTCGGCGTCGTTCTGCAGCCTGTTCGCGTCGGCGGCGAAATTGTCGGTGCCGTCGGAGGGAATCGCGACGATCGCGTGGATCTGCTGTCCCGTCGTCGTGTCCGGGCGGTCGGTCGAGCTCTCGCCGGTGCCGCACCAGCCGGCAGCGAAAGCGCCGGGAGCCAGCCAGAGCGCGGCTCCGGCGGCGACGAGGACGGCGAGCCTACGCACTCGCGGCCGTGCGCCTGAAGTGAAAGCGGTTCTCGGTGCCCGCCCGCAGGCGGCGGAGGTTGGTGCGGTGCAGGAACAGGATCGCGGCCGCCGCTCCGGCGCCGAACACGATCACCGAGAGCGGGTAGCCGTACAACGCCGCGAACACCGGGAGGGCGATGCCGGCGAGAATCGACGCGAGCGACGCGTAGCGGACGAGCAGGAACGTCACGAGCCAGACGACGCCGGCGCTGATCGCCACCCAGAACGCGACGCCGAAGAACACGCCGCCACAGGTCGCGACCATCTTGCCGCCCTTCGCGAAGCGCAGGAAGACAGGGCGCCAGTGCCCGAGCATCGCGGCTCCGCCGGCGCAGATCCCCGCCAGGTGAGGCGGCGAGAGGAAGAGCATCCCGAGCAGCGCCGGGACGTATCCCTTCAGGACGTCGAGCAGGACGACGGGAATGCCGAGCCCGCGGCCGTACGTGCGCCAGACGTTCGTTGCGCCGATGTTCCCGGAGCCGACCTTGCGGATGTCTTCGTGCTTGAGGAGTCGCACGAGCCAGTAGCCCCACGGGCAGGAGCCCAGCAGGTAGCAGAGCACGACCAGCGCCAGGAACGCCATGCGCGGGTCAGCGTAACTGCAAACGCTCAAACCTGGTTCCGCTGCGCGGAATCAGGTTCGACCGAATCTGATTCGGCGCAGCCGAACCAGATTCGAGATCCAAGGTTTTCTGATTCGGTCTAGGGGCGGATGCCGTACTTGTTCGCCCAGTCGTTGACGACGTCGTAGTCGAGGTTGTTGAAGAACGCGTCGATGTACCCGGCCCGGTCGGTCCCGAAGTCGATGAAGTACGCATGCTCGTAGACGTCGAGCGCGACGAGCGGCGTCGCGTTCCAGACCGGGAACGTGTTCTGAGCGTCGCCGATGTAGTTGAAGAGCCGTCCCTCGTCCCAGTCGTACGCGGCCCAAGCCCAGCCGCGGCCGCCCAGCCCGGTCGCCTTGAGGTCGGCCTTCCAGTCCGTCGTCGAGCCGAAGTCGCGCTTGACGAGGTCGCCGAAGATGCCGCTCGGCTCGCCGCCGGTGCCGCCGAGATGCTCGAAGTAGATCTCGTGGTTCTTGATCCCACCGATCGCGAACGTGAGGTCGACCTTCAACGAGCGGAGGTCCGAGTACACCTGGTTGGCGCTCGTGAGATCGACGCCGTCGAGCTTCCCCAGGATCTCGTTTCGCTTGGTGACGTACCCCTGGTAGAGCTTGTAGTGGGCCTCGACGGTCTCGCGCGAGATCCCGTCCAGTTCGTAGAGCGCCGGCTTCAGCTCGCGCGGGGTGATCTCCTCGTAGTTGTAGGCAAGCGCCATGTCTCTCCTCTGCGTACTCGAACGGCTGTGTTCTCGGACGGCTGCGGCGTAACGGGTGCGGCGCGGAGCATATCCTCCACGCTGAAGCCAATCCGAAGGAGACGGCACATGCCCCACGAGCTCCCCCCGCTCCCGTACGACTACGACGCGCTCGAGCCGACGATCGACGCGCAGACGATGCAGATCCACCACGGGAAGCATCACCAGGCGTACGTCGACAACCTCAACAAGGCGATCGAAGGCACCGAGTGGGAGAAGCACTCGATCGAGCAGCTGCTCGGCGCTCTCCTCGACATCGCGCCCGAGGACAAGCAGACGGCGGTGCGCAACAACGGCGGCGGACACGCCAACCACTCGCTCTTCTGGCAGATCATGAAGCCGGGCGGCGGCGGAGAGCCTACGGGTGAGCTCGCGCGGGCGATCGACGACCTGTGGGGCGGCGTCGGGGAGCTGAAGACCGCGATCAACGACAACGGCGTGAAGCGCTTCGGCTCCGGCTGGACGTGGCTCGTCTGGGACGGCACCGCGCTCGCGATCTACTCGACGCCGAACCAGGACAGCCCGCTCCTTCGCGACGATGTCCCGCTCCTCGGCATCGACGTGTGGGAGCACGCCTACTACCTCAAGTACCAGAACCGGCGCCCGGACTACCTCGGTGCGTGGTGGGACGTCGTCAACTGGGACGAGGTCGCACGACGGTACGACGAGGCGCGCGCCTCGTAGCGCGCGCCCCGTCTGCCCGCTACGTCAGGTCGCCTGGCGCCACTTGAGGACCGGGCTGATGGCACCCAGGAAGCCGGCACCCGCCTGGTTGACGGACATCGTGACGCGCAGCTGGTTCATTCCCTTCGGCAGCTTGAGGGCGAACCGCGCAGACGACCTCGAGTTGAGGATCGCCTTCTTCAGCGTCACCCACTGACCCGTCGCCGTGTTCAGCCGCTGGAACTGCACGGCCTTGCCGTTGAAGGACACGCCGGCGGAGGCGTGGATGATCCACGCGTTGTTCCGGCCGATCGTCAGCCTCGGCTGCACCTGCACCGACGTCGGCGTGGCGAACGCGCCCTTCCAGGTCGCCTGATAGTTCGTTGCGATCTGCGGCTTGACGATGAAGCTGTACGAGCCGTCGGCCGCGGTCAGCACCGTCGTGCGCTGGATCAGGTTCGGCTGCGGATACGGCTGGTAGTAGATCGTCACCTGCTCGCCGCCCTTGTGACTCGAGATGACGCCGCTCAACGTGACCGTGTCACCGAAGACGACGTACTGCGAGGAGACCGCGAGCGTCAGCGTCGGCGGCGCGCCCTTCACGACGATCGTGCCCCTGACCGTCGGATGGAGCTCGTCCTTGTACGTGTACGTCCCCGCCGCGTTGAACGTGAACGAGAAGCTCTGCTTCGGTCTCAGGATCGCCGACACGAACTGTCCCTTGTCCGCGAGGACCTGGTGGTTCGTGTTGTCCTTGTTCACCCAGGTGATGGTGTCGCCCTCGGTGATCGTCACCGACTTCGGCGAGAACGCGGAGCCGAAGATGTTAACCGTCTTGGTGGTCGCCGCGCCGGCCGGCCCTGCGCCTACGAGGGCGGTGAGCGCCGCGAGTACGAGGATCAGCTTGCGCATCGGTGCATTCCTTCCTGTCGCGGTTCAACTGCCGATGTTGTCCCCTCCGGCAGCGAAGTCAATGCGCGAACCGCTCTGTTTTACTCAGCGCGAGCATGCCCTTACGGACTCCTCACAAGCGCGCCCTGGTGGCCGGTGGAACGGGTCGCGTCGGCACTGCGATCGCGGAGCGGCTGCGCGCCGAGGGCTGGAGCGTCTTCGCGGCGGGCAGCGCCGACGGCGACCTGCGGACGCGTGCGGGAGCAGCCGCGCTCGCGGTTCGCGCGCTCGACGAGCTCGGCGGGCTCGACCTGGTCGTGCACGCCGCCGGCGACGGCTTCGTGCCGAAGCCGGTCGACGACATCACCGAGGAGGACTGGGACGCGGCGATGGGCGTGACCGCAAAGGGCACGCTCTTCCTCGCCCAGGCCGCCGCGCCGGCGCTTCGCGACGCGCGCGGCGTGCTGGTGATCGTCGAGGACGTCGCGTCCTTCCAGGCCTGGCCCTCCTTCGCGGCTCACTGCGCCGCCAAGGCCGCCCAGGCGATGCTGACCCGGGTGCTCGCGCGGGCGCTCGCCCCCGAGGTGCGTGTCTGCGGCGTCGCGCCGGGCGCGGTGGCGGTCGAGCCCGGGCAGGAGGCCCGCCGCGCCGCCGAGACGCTCCTGGGACGCGTCGGCGATCCCGACGATGTCGCCGAGGCGGTGTTGTTCTTGTCCGCCGCGGGGTATGTGACAGGCGCCACTCTCGTCGTGGACGGAGGCCGCATGCTCAAATCCAGCGGAGGAGGAAGCCCGTAGAACTAATGTGGCATTTGCGATCCCACTCCGTACGATGCAGCTGGTGACCAGCGATGGGGAGTTGATCCAGCGGGCGGCGACTGGTGACCGTTCGGCGTTCGAAGATCTCTATCAACGGTACGCCCGGCCCGTCTTCGGCCTTGCGTTGCGGCGGCTCGGCGACCGCGGACGGGCGGAGGACGCCGTGCAGGAGACGTTTGCGTCGATCTGGCGCTCCGCGTCGTCGTACCGGCCCGACCGCGGTCCAGGCGCGCCGTGGCTCTACGCGGTCGCGCGAAACGCGATCGTCGACCGGGCCCGCGCACGCAGCGAGATCCCGTCCGACATCCCGGACGAGCCCACGCCCGACCCCGATCCCGGCGACCGCGCCGAGCAGGGCTGGGTCGCCTGGCGCGTCCACCGGGCGCTCGAGGAGCTGCCGGAGCGCGAGCGCGAGGTCCTGGCGCTCGCCTACTGGAGCGGCCTCTCGCAGAGCGAGGTGGCGGAGTTTCTCGGCATTCCGCTCGGGACCGTGAAGACGCGGACGCGCGCGGCGCTCGCCAAGCTGGCCGACATCCTGGGAGACGAGGTCGCGTGAGCCGCTTCGAAGACCTCGTGGACGGCACCGGCCTCAGCGCCGAGGAGGAGGCACGGCTCCGCCGCGTCCACAACCTGCTCGTGCAGGCCGGCCCGCCTCCGGACCTGCCGCCCGCACTCGAGCGCCTGCCGTCTGCGCCGGTCGAGGCCGAGGTCATGCAGTTCCCGCTCCTGCCGCGCCGGCGCTGGCCGCTGGTGGCCGTCGCGGCTGCGGCGCTCCTCGTGCTCGGCTTCGGCGGCGGCTACCTGGTCGGGCACGCGAAGAAGAAGCCGACCGAGTTCGCGGCGCAGCGAGTCGTTCCGATGCGCGGCTCGAACGCGCTCGCGCTCCTGCGCGTTGCGACCCGGGACTCCGCCGGCAACTGGCCGATGCAGCTCGAGGTGAACAACCTGCCGACCCAGAAGGCGGGCGAGTACTACGAGCTCTGGCTGACGCGCAACGGCACGCCGATCGCCCCGTGCGGCTCGTTCCGGGTCAACGCGCGGACGACGACGGTACGCCTGTCGGTGCCGTACGACTTCAAGCGCTTCCAGGGCTGGGTCGTGACGAAGCAGACCGAGACGCGGCACACGCCTGGTCCGGTCGTCCTCTCGACGTAGGAAGGTTCCCGTCGCCGATTACGTTGCGTCTCGCGTGAGGCGCGTCCATTACTCCTGGCTGATCGCGGCCGTGGGCCTCGTGACCCTGATCACCTCGGCCGGCTTCCGGTCGACGACGGGTGTCCTGATCGTGCCGCTCCAGAACGAGTTCGGCTGGAGCCGCGCGACGATCGGCTTCGCGATTGCGATCAACCTCGTGATCTACGGCCTCGGCGGCCCCTTTGCGGCGGCGTTCGTCGAGCGCTACGGGATGCGGCGCGTGATCACCGTCGCGGTGCTCGGCATCTCCGTCGGCGCCGGCCTGAGCACGCTGATGACTGCGCCGTGGCAGCTGGACGTGCTCTGGGGTGTCGTCAACGCCGCCGCGACCGGTGCGATCTCGGTGCCGCTCGGCGCGATGATCGCGAACCGCTGGTTCGTTCGGCGGCGCGGGCTCGTGACCGGGCTGCTGACGGCCTCGAATGCGACCGGCCAGCTGGTCTTCCTGCCGCTGCTCGCGTTCATCGTCACGCACTGGGGCTGGCGCTATGCGGCCGGGACCGCGGCTGCCGTCGCGCTCGTGCTCGTGCTGCCACTCGTCCTGCTGTTCATCCGCGACCGGCCGTACGACGTCGGGATCGCGCCGTTCGGCGGTGACGTGCTCGAGCCGCCGCGCGCGGCGACGGGCAATCCGTTCGCCTCGGCGCTGCGAACGCTCGCCGCGGTGCGCACCTCGACGCCGTTCTGGCTGCTCGCCGGCAGCTTCTTCATCTGCGGCGCCTCGACGAACGGCCTCATCGGCACGCACCTCATTCCGGCTGCGATGGACCACGGCTTCGGCGAGGTCGCCGCCGCGTCGCTGCTCGCGACGATCGGCCTCTTCGACCTCGTCGGAACGCTGTGCTCCGGGTGGCTGACCGACCGGTACGACCCGCGGCTCCTGCTCGCGTGGTACTACGGCCTGCGCGGGCTCAGCCTGCTCGCGCTGCCGTATGCGTTCGGCGCGCCGCGGTTCGGGTTGATCCTCTTTGTCGTGTTCTACGGCCTCGACTGGGTGGCGACGGTCCCGCCGACGGTCGCGCTGACCGCCGAGCTGTTCGGCCGCGAGTCGGTCGGCGTCGTGTTCGGGTGGATCTTCGCGGCGCACATGGCGGGGGCCGCCGTGGCGGCGTGGGGCGCCGGCGCCGTGCGAACGTGGTTCGGGAGCTACGGCTGGGCCTTCGGCACGTCGGGTCTGCTCTGCCTGTTCGCCGTCGGGCTCGTCTCGCAGATCGCACGGCCGGTCGGACAACCGGCGCTCGTACCTGCCTAGACGTCCAGGCGCAGGTCCTCGAGGTCGATGTCGCGCTGCACGCGCTGCATCACCTCCTCGGTGATCGTGCCCTGGTTCCGCAGGCGCAGCACGGCCTGGCGCTCGGCCTCGAGCAGCTCACGGCGTAGCCGCTGGTACTGCTGCGAGCGCTCCTCGACACCTTCGTCGTCGACGCCGTGGTAGCGGGCGGTGAAGCGATTCGTCCGGAACCGGTACAGGCCGCGCGTCCGCTCGGCGGTGTCCTCGCGCACCCAGCCCTCGGCCGCGAGCTCCTCCAGGCGCTCGAGCGCGGCCTCGGCGGCCTTGATGCGCGCCTTCGCGTCCTCACGCTCCGCGCCGCCGTCGTCCTGGGCTCGGAGCGCACGGGCGAGCAGTGGCAGCGTCAGGCCCTGCCCGACGAGCGTGACGAGGATCACCGCGAACGTGATGAAGACGATCAAGTCACGGCCGGCGAGTCCCGTCGGCAGCGCGAGCGCGGCGGCGAGCGAGACCGCACCCCGGATGCCGGCCCAGGAGATCAGCACCGGGAACTGCCACGGCGGATACGGGTCGCGCTCGCGAATCCGCCGGAAGAGGAAGCGCGGAAGGTACGTGAAGACGGGCACCCACACGATGCGCGTCGCGATCACGGCGACACAGACGAGGATCGCATCGGCGAGCAGCGACGAGGTCGCGCGCCCGCCGAGCCTGTCGACGATCCCGTGCAGCTGCAGGCCGACGAGCGCGAACAGGAGCGCGTTGACGAAGAACGCGACGATCTCCCAGAACGCGTTTCCCGATAGGCGGGTGATCCCGTTCGTGAGCTGAGGCGTATACCAGCCCATGTAGACGCCGATCGTCACGGCAGCCAGCACGCCGGAGACGCCGATCGCGTTGGCGGGGAGGTATGCGAGGTAGCCTGAGAGCAGCGCGAGCGAGACCTCGGTCGGGGCGTCGTCGATGCGGCGGCGGACCTGCCGCACGACGTAGCCGACTCCGAGCCCGACGGCGATCCCGCCGATCACGTTGACCACGAGGTGCCACGACGCGCTCCAGAGCGAGAACGTGCCGGCGACGGCCGCGGCGACCGCGGTCTTGTAGAGGACGAGTGCGAAGCCGTCGTTGACGAGGCTCTCGCCCTCGATGATCGCGACGATGCGGCGGGGGACGACGACGCGACGGATCACCTCGGTCGCTGCGAGCGCGTCGGTCGGCGAGACGATCGCGCCCAGCGTGAACGCCGCGCCCCACGAGAGCCCGGAGACCGCCGCGTGCGCGACGACCGCGACGGTGCACGTCGTCGTGGCGACGAGCCCGATCGCGAGCAGCGAGATCGGCCGCAGGTTCGCGCGCAGGTCGCGCAGGCCGGTGAAGAACGCGGACGAGTAGAGGAGCGGCGGCAGGATCGCCACCAGCACGAGGTCGGGCGCCAGCTGAAAGTGCGGGAGCCCGGGCACGAAGCCGAGGACGAGCCCGCCGGCCACGAAGAGCAACGGCGCCGGCAGCCGTCCCACCGCCGCGACGACGAGCATCGCCGCGAGCGCGGCGATCAGGGCCAGCAGCTGAAGCTCGTCGTGGGCGGTGAAGTGCATCGCCCGAGCCTAGACACCCGGAGTGAACTGCTCCAATCTGGTTCGCTGCGCGAATCAGATTGGGAACCCGAATCTGATTCGGCGACGCCGAACCAGATTCGAGCTCCGCGAGTTAACTACGCAGCGTCGGCGAGGTCTTCGTTCTGCGCGAGCTTGCGCAGGGCCTCGGTCTCGATCTGACGCACGCGCTCGCGCGTCAGTC
>JABFWJ010000495.1 GCA_013362295.1 Thermoleophilia bacterium | reverse complement strand
GTCGCGGTCGAGTACGACGCTGTCGGGACGATCGTTCCGGTCGTGTACGTCCGGCGGGGCGGGCGCCTGCTTGAGCACGCACTGCCTCCGGATCCCCTGCACAGGTTCGGTAGCGACGAGCATCGCCGGGAGCTCGAGGCCTGCCTGGCGCCGCTCGTGCCCTCTTCGGCCTCAGCGGCGGTGTAGCGCGTCGACCGTCGCCGTCTCGACGAGGCCCGAGACCGCCCGCGCCAAATCAGGCTCCGAGGTGACGAAGGCGTCCGCCTGGAGCTTCGTCAGTGCCACGTACTCGGCGTCGTAGGTCGTATCCCAGCCCGGCTCGTCCGCGACCTTCCAAGCCTGGCGCTGGAGCACCTTGTCCCCGAGAAAGCGAACCTTCAGCGAGTTGTTCCTCGTCACCCGCTCGAGGCCCTCGGCGGCCGAGATCTCGCCCCGGCGGGCCGCCTCGTACAGCGCCGACAGCGCCTGCGACCGAACGAGCGTCGGCGCGACGAGCTTGTGCCCAGCGGCGACCTCGATCTCCTCGGATGCGATCCGAAGCAGCGTCTCGCAGTCGACGACGAACCGCGTCACCCTGCAGACGCTACACGTCTCGGCTCACCGCCTTCTTCACGAGCGCGATCTCTTTCTGCTCGGCGGCAGTCAACTTCTTCAGGGCGGAGCCGGTCGGCCACATGGCGCCGTCGTCGAGATTCGCCTTGTCGGTGAAGCCGAGCGTCGCGTATCTCGACTTGAGCTCCGCCGAGATCGCGCGCGAGCCGGGCTACGACGTGTCTCGGCGTACGCGCAGCCGATTCGCTCGTCGAGAATGCTCACTCCGTTCATCTCAAACTATGCGTGAGAGAGAGAAGGGGGCAGCACGACGATGACGAGTCGCATGATCGGAACGCGTGAAGAATGGGCTGCCGCGAGCGCCGAGCTGCTCAAACGCGAGAAGCAGCACACGAGGGCCGGCGACGAGCTCGCTCGGCAGCGCCGCGAGCTTCCCTGGGTGCCGGTCGAGAAGGACTACACGTTCCAGACCGAGCACGGGCCGAAGACACTGCCCGACCTGTTCGACGGCCGCTCGCAGTTGGTGGTCTACCACTTCATGTTCGGCCCTGACTGGGAGGCCGGATGTCCCGCCTGTTCGGCGACCGCCGACGGCTTCAACGCAGTCCTTGCCCACCTCGAGGCCCGCGACGTGACGATGATCTGCGTCTCGCGCGCGCCACTCGAGAAGCTGCTCGCCTATCGGGAGCGCATGGGGTGGAGCTTCAACTGGGCATCCGGCCACGAGAGCGACTTCAACTTCGACTACGGCGTCTCGGCGGCGGAGGGGGCGCATGACGCGGGCGTGCCGCTGCTTGAGGCCGGCGAGCTCAAGTTTCTGAGGATCCTCGACGAGCAGCCGGCCATCCGTGAGAACCCGCCGCTGGTCCCGGTCCAGAACGCGCGCACGAGCGGGACGGACCTCGACGGCTATCTCTCCGAGGGACACGGCATCAGCACGTTCGGGCGCGAGGGCGACACCGTCTGCCACTGCTACTCCAGCTACGCCCGCGGCACGGAGTTCCTGATGGGCTTCTACGCGATCCTCGACCGCGTTCCGAAGGGCCGCGACGAAGGCGATCAGCCTATGAGCTGGCTGCGCCGTCACGACGAATACGAGAGCGCGTAACGCGCCGTGACCGACAACGAGGAGTTCTGGCGCGCGATCGTCACCGGCGACGCCGGTGTGATGCGACGCGAGCGCCGACGACATCGGCGCATCCCCGGCGCGCCTCGCTGCAAGACGTGCCTCGTCCCGTTCGGCGGACCGGCGGCACCCATGGTCCGCCTCGTCCTCAAGCGCCGCCCATCCGCAAACCCGAACTACTGCGACGTCTGCGAGACGTTCGTGCGAACCCATCCCGGTGACGCCGAAGTCGAGATCTCGATGTTGTTCGCCGACGTGCGCGGGTCGACGACGCTCGCAGAGCAGATGTGGCCGACGGAGTTCGGCGGGCTGATGAATCGCTTCTTCGATTGCGCGAACCGCGTCGTGATCGACAGCGACGGGGTCGTCGACAAGCTCGTCGGGGACGAGGTCGTCGCGCTTTACGTCCCCGCCGTTGGCCCTGACCACCCACGAAAGGCGGTCGAGGCCGCCGGCGACCTGCTGCGTGCGACGGCCGACCTCGTTCCGGTCGGTGCCGGCGTCCACACCGGCGTCGCGTACGTCGGCGCGGTCGGTTCCGACTCGACCGTGGTCGATTTCACCGCTCTCGGCGACGCGGTCAACGTCACGGCGAGACTGGCGTCGCTCGCGGGCGCAGGTGAGGCGCTGATCAGCGAGGCGGCTTACACGGCATCCGGCTCCGACCTCGGCGAATCCGAGCGGCGCGAGCTCTCGATGAGAGGCAGAGCCGCGC
>JABFWJ010000308.1 GCA_013362295.1 Thermoleophilia bacterium | reverse complement strand
CTCGGGGATCGCGCCGGCGGCGACCCGATCGCACGCGGTGCGCGTTCCCGCCACCTCGGCCCCGAGCGCCGAGCCTTGCGGCGCGATCGCGCGGGCGACGAGCTGTCCCTCCAGGTCCAGGACGCGCACGACTGCGAGATCGGCGCGCGTGACCTCCGCCGCGGCGCGTGCGAGTGCGCCGAGCGCGGAGCGTAGATCACCGCTGCCCGCGACCTCGGCTGCTGCCCACGCCAGTGTCTCGGCCGGGAGCCGCTGCGCCTCGACGACCATCGTTACAGGGGATATTGCCTAGACTGCGGGGATGGCAGAGCCCGCCCCGGTCCACGACGACGCGCCGTCACTCGATCCCCGGGCGATCGAACGCAACTACCGGCGCGAGCGTGCGCGACGGCGCGCGCGGGTGGAGCGGCGCAGCGCAGTCAAACGCTCGAACGTGCGCTTCTGGGTGACACTGTTCGTGCTCGCGTTCGCGACGGCGTTCGTCATCCTCGCCGCGTGGCACGAAGTGCAGACGCTCTTCGGCGTTTAGGGGCGACGAACTCGAATCTGGTTCGGCTGCGCCGAATCAGATTCGTCTGACCCCAGGAGCTACTGCAGCCGCGCGGCGCGTGTGAACGGGCTCCACGCGTGCGGCTCCCACGACGTGCCGGAGCACATCGGGCACTGCGGCAGCGTGTCGTGCACCGTGACGCCGTAGCCGCAGTCCGCGCAGTGATACTCGCCGGCCGCCTGCGTGCCGGTCCGGAAGAACTCGACGAAGTCCTCGTCGGTGCTGTTTCCGTGCCGAGCCTGATCAAGCATGCGACCCCCTAACGGTACCCCATCTTTCATCCAGTTTCACCCTCTGACCGGAGTGATCCCCATAATGGCGGCGTGGAAACCCCTGACTTCTTCGAGCTCGAGGCGCCGCCCGCGGGCGCGCCGGATTACGCACGCGCCGCCCCGGCCGGGGGCCTCTGGGCCGCCGGCGAGCGGGTCACGTGGATCGCGGGGCTCGTGCTCGCCCTTTCGTCCTTCATGGACTGGTACGCCGGCTCCGGCGTGGGCGTCAAGCTGGCCGTGATCGGCTGGCACAGCGGCGTGCTGGGCAAGCTGGTCTTCTTCATCGGTCTCGCCGTGGTGGCCGTGGTGGCCTTGCACGAGCTCGGCTTCGAGCTCCCACCGTCGATCCCGGAGAGCCTGCTCGTCCTGGCCCTGGGCGCGCTGGCCGCCATCTTCGTCCTGATTCGCGTCATCTCGATCCCCGACGCCGTCCTCCCCGCCGACGGCCGGGGGATCGGGATCTGGATTGCCCTGGTCGCCGCCCTGGGCGTGATCGCCGGCGGACTGCTGCAAGCAGCAGAAGAGCTGTAACGACGCCGAGCAGCGATCCGGCGAGGACGTCCGTCGGGTAGTGCATCGCGTTGTAGACCCGGGAGAGCGCGATCAGGGCCGCGAGCACGACGAGGGGCAGGCGGAGCCGCGGGGCGTAATACGAGAGCACCGTCGCACAGGCGAAGCTCGTCGCGGCGTGGCCCGACGGAAACGAGTGCGTGGACGAGCGCGGGCCGAGCTGATGCTCGAACGGGCGATGGCGGTGCACGAGCGCCTTCCCGACGTCGGCCAGGAGATCGGAGCCGAAGTCGGCCACGACGACGGTGAGGGCGATGGCGGGCCGGCGCCAGGTGAGGGCGATCGCCAGGGCGATCGCGACCCACACGAGCCCGAGCGTGCCGATCCACGACAGCGCGATGAAGAACCAGTCGAGCCAGCCGGTGCGCTCACCGACGAGCCAGTGCTCGAGGTGCTTCTCCCAGCCCAACGGCCGGCTACGCCGGCACGAGCTGCTTGGCGCGCTCGATCAGCTGCTGCGGATCGAAGGGCTTCCCGACGAAGCCGCGCGCGCCGCGCTGCTCTGCCTCGCCCGCCGAGTTGGCGTCGACCTGGCCGCTGAACATGATCACCGGGATCGAACCGTGGCGCTCCTGCATCCGCTGGAGCATCTGCCAGCCGTCCACCCCCGGCATCACGACGTCGAGGAGCACCAGCTCGGGCGCCTGATCCTCGATCGCGTCGAGTGCCTCCTCGGCGCTCGCCGCCTCGCGCACCGAGTAGCCCTCCATCTCGAGGTTGACGCGCATGAACTCCCGCAGGCGCTCGTCGTCGTCGACCACGAGCACCAGCGGCCCGCCCGTTCGGCCGCCGGGACCGGAACGGTCGAGAAAGGCCTCGAGATCGCGCCGGCGGTAGCGGCGGTGGCCACCCGGCGTGTAGAAGGCCGGAACCCGGCCCTGGTCGGACCACTTCCGGATCGTGGACTGGGCGACTCCGAGGAACTTCGCCGCCTGGCCCAGCGTCAACCAATCCGGCTCGCCAGTCGGAGCTCGTCTCCCGGGGAACGCCATGTGGCCGTAAAAGTACCCAAAGCTGCAGCTACCTAAACGGATTACCTGTTCTGGACCGTCACGGTCACCGTTTCGCGGGCTGCCGGGGCCAGCGGGAGCGGGCGGAGCGTCCGGATCAGCGTCTGCTGCCCGCCGGGCTGCGAGTTGTCGTCGAGTGCCTGTCCGAGCGCCACGCCGAGGGCGAAGACGGCGAGCACCGCGAGCGCGAGCAGGAGACCGCGCCTCACGGGCGGTAGTCGGTCGCCCCGCGGGCGTAGACGTGGAAGGCCGCGTCGGCGACGGTTCCCGGCTCCGCGGGCGGCGGGCCCTCGGGATCTGCCTCCTCGAGCAGCTCGCGCGCCCAGTCGTCGGCCCCGCCGTAGGCCTCGACCAGCTCCGCCAGCGTGAAGACCTGCCCGACGCGCCGGCGCAGGCCGGCGACCACGACGTCCACCTGCCCGGTCAGCTGCACGTAGCGCGCGTGGTTCCCGCGCGTGTCCTCGACGCGGCGGTTCCCGTCCCGCCACTGCTGCCGCGCGAGCTCGACGTCCATCTCAGGGAGTACAGCAGGAGTCCGGCCACAAGGCCGGGAGCTCGGCCACGATGCGCTCGCCCAGCTCGTAGCCGGGACGGGCGAGGGCGAAGGCCGCGTGCGCGTGCAGGCATTTGAGGCTGCCGCTCCGTGTCGTGCCGCCGATACCCGCGTCGAGCTCCGGTCGCAGCCGGCGCTGCTCGGCCTGCGCGTCCGCGAGGCTCTGCGCGAGCACCGCGTCGTCCTCGGCGGCCCGCGACCAGCGCTCGACGCCGCCGCCCGCCTCGAGCCGGGAGATGGCCGCGACCAGGTACGAGCACGTGACGTAGAACTGCGTCGGGAACGGACGTCCGTCCTCGTCGTACGCCGCCTGCTCGGTCACCGCCGGCTTGCCGAACGGACAGCGGACTGCGACGCGGACGAATGCACGCGGCCGGCGGCCGAGCTGCTGCGCGACGATCGCTTGGTCGTCCACGGCCTGGAGGCTAATGGTGCTTGCGCCAGTTGGAGATGCCGCGCACGATGAAGAGCTGCTCGCCCGGCTTCACGAGCCCGAGGCGACGCGCCTCACGCACCAGCTGGCTGCGCGTCCCCGCCTGCGCAATGCGCTGCTGCAGCCGCGCCTTCTCCTCGCGCAGTCCGCGCACCTCGGCCGTCCGCTCCTGCAGCCGGCGGTTCGTGTGCAGGTACGTCTGCGTGGGCTTCCAGTAGAGGAAGGCGACCAGCACGAGCCCGGCAGCGGCGAGCACGCGAGTTGGCTTGACGCGGCGCACGGTCCGGACTTCGTCGGATCGCTGTCAGCTCCTGCGGACGGCGACGATGCACGCCGCCCTCCGGCGTGACGCGGGTCCAAAGGCTGGAATCCGGTTCGACTGCGCCGAATCGGGTTCCGCCGAAGGCTATGCGACGTCGACCTTGATCACGTTGGTCGAGCCCGGGAGGTTCACCGCGGTGCCGGCGGTCAGGATCACGCGGTCGCCGGGGTCGATCGCGCCGCTGCTGAGCGCGGAGTCGATCGAGCGCGACCAGAGATCCTCGACGTCCTCGCTCTGCGGCATCAGGACCGGCGTCACGCCCCACTCGAGCGCCATCTGCTGCACCGCCGTCTGATGATGGGAGAGGCCGACGATCGGCCGCCGCGGCCGCAAGCGCGCGACCGCCGACGCCGTGCGCCCGGTGAACGTCGGCACGAGGATGGCGCGCGCGCCGAGAGTCTCGGCGAGGTCGCACGCAGCGTTCGACATCGCGCGGCCGACGGTCGTCTCTTCACCCGGCTCGGGCATCTGATGCCGGTAGCCCATCGAGGGCTCGATCGCGCGCGCGATCGTGTCCATCGTGCGCACCGACTCGATCGGATAGTTCCCCGTCGCCGTCTCGGCCGAGAGCATGATCGCCGACGTACCGTCGAGGATCGCGTTCGCGACGTCGCTCGCCTCGGCGCGCGTCGGCTCGGCGTGCTCGATCATCGACTCGAGCATCTGCGTCGCGGTGATCACCGGCTTCCCGGCGTCGAGGCAGCGCAGGATGATCCGC
Source organism: Thermoleophilia bacterium (assembly GCA_013362295.1). GTDB lineage: Bacteria > Actinomycetota > Thermoleophilia > Gaiellales > Gaiellaceae > PALSA-600. The sequence continues at coordinate 4,786 of JABFWJ010000308.1, read as the reverse complement.
TTCTGCAAGAGCGGCACCGTCGCGGCTCCGATCTCGACGCCGAGGTCGCCGCGCGCGACCATCACGGCGTCGGCTTCCTGCAGCACGTCCTCGAGCGCTTCGATCGCCTCGGCCTTCTCGATCTTCGCAATCACACGTGCGGGCGAGCCGTACTGGCGGATGATCGCCTGCAGATCCCGCACGTCGGCGGCCGCGCGGACGAACGAGAGCGCGACGAAGTCGGCCCCGAGCCCGAGCGCGAACTCCAGATCGTCGAGATCCTTCTTCGTCAGCGACGGGATCGGCACGGGAACGCCGGGAAGATTGACGCCCTTGTGCGACTTGATCTCCCCTCCGACGAGGACGCGGCAGCGTGCGCGTCCGCTCGCAACCTCCTCGACGGCGAGCCGGACGAGGCCGTCATCGATGAGGATGTCGTGGCCGGGCCGCAGGACCTCGCTGATCACCGCAGGCGCGATCGGCAGCTCGCTGTTCTCGGCATGCTGCTCCCCGACGACGATGATCTCCTCGTTCTTCAGCAGGATGCGCGGCGCGTCGAGGTCGCCGATGCGCAGTTTCGGGCCCTGGAGGTCGGCGATCAGCGCGAGCGGCTTGCCCGTCTCGTCCTGAACCGCTCGCACGATCTTCGCGCGTGCTTCGTGGTCTTCGTGCGTGCCGTGCGACAGGTTGAGCCGGATCGCGTCGACACCCGCGTCAATGAGCTCGCGCAGCGCGTCGTGCGTCGACGTGACAGGCCCGATCGTGGCCACGATCTTGGTTCTGCGCCTGTCGGTCGCCATCCACCCAGACTAGCGCCGTCGTCCTTCCGAATGACGCCGGATCATCCGACCCGCCGATGACCCCGTATGCCGGAACGCCTAGCGTTCAGGCCATGATCACCCCGACCCCCGCCCTCGCCGCCGACGCGTTCGTGCGCGGGGAGCAGCTCCGCCGGCTCGAGCTCGCGGATTTCCGCGGCACCTGGGTCGTGCTCGCCTTCGCCGTGCGCCACCGCGACGTGTTGGAGCTCGCCGAGCTCGAGGAGGCGTTCGCCGCCGACGGAGCCGTCGTCCTCGCCGCCACCCCCGACAGCTGGGACGCGGCCGCGCACCGCTACCACGCCGAGCAGACCGTCCGCTTCCCGATCCTCACCGGCGTCGCGGAGGAGCGTCGCCTCACGGCGATCCTCGACGCGGACGGGGTCGTCCGCCACGTCGGCCTCCGGCTCAGCGCACGCGAGACGCTCGCCGCGCTCGAGGCGCAGCTCGTGCCGGCGCTCACCGCGGCGTGACCGAACCTGGTTCGCGGTCTTTGCGAACCAGGTTCGCGAGTCTCTCGTTGCAGTGCCGCGTCGGCGTCAGCGCGTCGCGCGCGGAAATGCGTCCCGGCCGGGATAGACCGCGCGTGACCCGAGCTCTTCTTCGATCCGCAGCAGCTGGTTGTACTTCGCAACGCGGTCGGAGCGCGCGGGCGCGCCCGTCTTGATCTGGCCGGTGCCGAGCGCGACCGCGAGATCGGCGATCGTCGCATCCTCCGTCTCGCCCGAACGGTGCGACATCACGGCCGAGTAGCCGTTGGCGTGCGCGAGCTGCACCGCCTCGATCGTCTCGGTGAGCGTCCCGATCTGATTCACCTTCACGAGGATCGAGTTGGCGACGCCGCGCTCGATGCCCTGCTGCAGGCGCTCCGGGTTCGTGACGAAGAGGTCGTCGCCCACGAGCTGAACGCGCTCGCCTACCAGCTCGGTCAGCGCGCGCCACGAATCCCAGTCGTCCTCGGCAGCGCCGTCCTCGATCGACACGACCGGATACCGCTCGACGATCCCGGCCCAGAAGGCAGGCATCTCGGCGCTCGTCTTCTCGCGTCCTTCGAACCGGTAGACGCCGTCCTCGAAGACCTCGCTCGTCGCGGGATCCAGCGCGATCGCGATGCGGTCGAGCCGGCCCGCGCGCTCGGCCGCCTCGAGGATCGCCTCGATCGCCGCTTCGCTCGACTCGAGGTCGGGCGCGAAGCCGCCTTCGTCGCCGACGCCCGTCGCGAGCCCGCGGTCGCGGAGCACCTGCTGCAGTGCGTGGTAGACCTCGGTGCCGATCCGCAGTCCTTCGGAGAACGACTCGGCGCCGACGGGAACGACCATGAACTCCTGCAGGTCGATGGAGTTCGCCGCGTGCACCCCGCCGTTGATCACGTTCATCATGGGGACGGGCAGCACGGCGGTCTCCGGGCGGAGGTACCGGAAGAGCGAGACGCCGTCGTCCGCTGCGCTCGCCTTGGCGGCGGCCAGGGAGGCGCCGAGGATCGCGTTCGCGCCGAGCCGGCCCTTGTTCGGCGTGCCGTCGAGCTCGATCAGCGCGCGGTCGAGGCCTTCCTGGTCGGCCGCGTCGCGTCCGCGCAGGAGCGCGGCGATCTCGCCGTTCACGTTGGCGACCGCCTGCGAGACACCCTTCCCGCCCCAGGCGGCGCCGCCGTCGCGCAGCTCGACCGCCTCGTGCACGCCGGTCGACGCGCCCGAGGGCACGATCGCGCGGCCCGGCGCTCCTGATTCCAGCACGACGTCGACCTCGACGGTCGGGTTGCCGCGTGAGTCGAGCACCTGCCGGCCGTGCACCTCGGCGATTGTCGTCACTCCTGCTCCTTTGCCTGGTCGTAGTACGCGTCCTGCTCGCTGAGCGGAAGCGCCGTCCAATTCTCACCGTTCGCCGCCGCGAGCTCCGCGGCACGCTCGACGCGCTCGCGGAAGCGCTTCGTCGCGGTCCGGAGCTCGAGCTCCGGGTCGATGTTCAGCCGCCGCGCGACGTTGACGGCCGCGAACAGCACATCTCCGAGCTCGGATGCGATGCGCGCGTCGGGCTCGGTCTCGGGCGGCGGGTCGGCGTCGGGCAGCTCGGCGTGGAGCTCGCGCAGCTCGTCCTCGAAATCGGCGAGCGCGCCCGCGAGGTCGGGGTACTCGAAGCCGACCGACTTCGCACGCTGCTGCGCCTTGCGCGCGTAGAGGAGCGCAGGGAGCCCCTCGGGGACATGGTGGAAGATCCCCTCGCGTTCCTCCTGCTCGCGCTTCAGCTCCTCCCAGCGCTCCTTCACCCGCGCGGCGGAGCGAACCTCGTCGTCCCCGAACACGTGCGGATGGCGCGCGACGAGCTTCGCGTGGATCCCCCGCGCGGCACTTTCCAGATCTCCCGTTCCACGCTCCTGCAGCAACAGTGCGAGGAAGTAGGCCTGAAAAAGGAGATCACCGATCTCGTCGAGCAGCTTCGCGTCGTCGCCTGCGAGCGCGGCGTCCGCAACCTCGTAGGCCTCTTCGACCGTGTGCGGCACGATCGTGCGAGCCGTCTGCTCGCGATCCCACGGGCATTCGCGGCGCAGCCGCTTCGTCAGCTCCTGGAGCTCGACGAGTGCGTCCGCGAGACCCGACGAGCTCGTGACGGAACCTAGCCGGTCGTCGTCGCGTTCGTCGTCGTCGCGGCGCAGGGGTCCTGGCTGGGCGTGTAGCCCGCCGCGTACTTGATCTTCGAGCCCGAGCAGAAGTCCTTGTTCGTCTTCGAGACCCAGGCGGTCATCTCGACGTTCTTCTTCTGCTGCAGCAGCTGCTGCTTGATCGAGCTTGCGACCTGCTTCTCGGGCGTCGACTGGCGCGGCTTGACGGGGCTCAGCGGCTCGACGACGAACCACGACTTGTACTGAACCGGATCGTAGAACGGCGCGTGCACCTTCTTCGTCGGCTGCGAGAACGCGACCTTGTCGAAGACGGGCACCGTCTGGCCCTTCGTGAACGTCGCCTTGCCGCAGTTCTGGCCGCTTGCGTCCTTGGCGTACTTCTTCGCGAGGCGGCACCATGTCTGATCGTTACCGGCCTTCACCTGTGAGTAGATCGAGGTCGCGATCGCCTTCGACTTGACGAGGATGTAGCGCACGTCGCGTGACTGCGGCTGCGAGTACAGCTGGCTGTGCGTGAGGTAGTACTGGTGCACCTCGTCGGCCGACACCTTCACGTCCTTCGTGACCTTGTTGAAGACGGCCTCGGAGATCAGCTGTGAGCGGATGTCCTTGCGCACCTGGGCATCGGTGAGGTGCTGCTTCTTCAGCTGCGCCTCGTACTTCGCGTGCTTGCCCTGGAAGTACTGCTTGATGATCTGGTCGAGGCGCTTCTGGATGTCCGCGTCCGAGATCTTGATCCCCATCGACTCCGCCTGTGCCTCGCGTTCGGCCTGCTGGACGAGCAGCGTCACGGCGTTCCCCTTCACGCTTTCGTAGTCGGTCGTCCCCTGCTTCGGGAACGGCCGGCCCTGCAGCTTGTAGCTCCGCTTGGCCTGGTCGATCAGCGTGTTGTACTCGGCCTTGTTGACGTGGACCTTGCCGACGACCGCGACGTCCTGCTTGTCGACGGACGCGGAGCCGCCGCCGCCGCAGCCTGCCGCCAGGGCGGCGACGAGGACGATCGGAAGAAGAAACGTTGCCTTTTGCATAGGGGTGCCGCCGGCTAAGCCGCCTGGCGGGCGGCCAGCATAGCATCGACCAGATCGAGCGCCCCGCGAAATTCATCTCCTCTTAAGGAGACCTCGCGGTTGCCCGTCGAGTACACCGCGGTCTCCACCCGGGAGCGCAGGTCGCGCAGCTCGCCGGACCCCAGAACGACCGGTCCGACCGACGCCCGGCCCCCCCGGAAGACCAGGTAGTCGGCCCCCAACCGCGCGAGCTTCAGCTTCACCTCCTGGATCGCGAACAGGTTCGCGACGGGCTCCGGCACCGGCCCGTAACGGTCCTCGGTCGCGACCTGGAGCTCATGCAGCTCGTCCTCGGACTCGGTCAG
>JABFWJ010000151.1 GCA_013362295.1 Thermoleophilia bacterium | reverse complement strand
CCGAGCTTCTCGGCCCGTTCGGCGGCCGTCGCCTGGAGCGCGAGCGGTCGCAGCCGCTGCGTGACCTCGTCCTCGAGGTCGCGGGCGCGCTCGACCTGCACGCCGACGCGCGCGAGCTTCAGCTCGGCGCGGTGGCGGCGGCGCTTGAAGCGGCCGAGGCCGGCCGCCTCCTCGATCAGCTCGCGGCGCTCGGACGGCTTCGAGTTGAGCACGGTCTCGACGCGGCCCTGCGAGATCACCGAGCGCAGCCCGCCGCCGAGCCCGACGTCGGACAGGAGCTCGACGAGATCGATACGCCGCACGGGCGTCCTGTTCACGAGGTACTGGCCCTCGCCGCCGCGCGTCAGGCGCCGCGAGACGGAGACCTCGCTGAACGGGAGATCGGGCCACGCGTCGTCCGAGTTGTCGAACAGCAGGTCGACCTCGCAGAAGTCCGTCTGCTGCCGGCCGGCGGAGCCGGAGAAGAGGACGTCGTCCGGCTTCTCGGCCCGCAGCTCGCCCGGGCTCAGCGACCCGGTGGCCCAGAGGATCGAGTCCGAGACGTTCGACTTGCCCGACCCGTTGGGGCCGACGACGACCGCGACACCCGGCTCGAGCCGGATCTCGACCGGGTCGACGAACGACTTGAACCCCCGGAGCTTGATCGCCTTCAGATGCACGCCGTGGGAGGCTAGCGGCGCCCGCGGACGCCGCCGCCCGGGTCGCTGCGGGCGCTTGCTCGGCCTACGCTTCCGAGGGCGCAGCGCCAAGCGTCGCTGCGAGCGCTTCCTGGGCGGCGGCCTGCTCGGCGTCCTTCTTCGACCGGCCCGAGCCGGTGCCGGCGACCTCGCCGTCGATGATCGCCGCCGCGGTGAACGAGCGGTCGTGCGGCGGCCCCTGCACGTCGAGCACCGTGTACGAGACCGAGCGGCCGAGGCGGGCGAGCGCCTCCTGGAGCTCCGTCTTGTGATCGACGTGGCTCGTCAGCGCGTAATCGATCCGCGGCTCGAACGCCTCGACGACCGCGGGCTCGACGTGCTCGAAGCCGTGCTCGAGGTAGACGGCGGCGATCGCCGCCTCGAGCAGCGCCGCGAGGACGTTCCGGTTGTGCGAGAGCCGCTCGACCTCCTCGACCGGCAATCCTTCCTGCTCGCGCAGCCGGTCGCCGAGACCGAGGTCACGGGACACGAGCGCGCAGCTCGCGCGCGAGACGACATGCGAGCGAACCTTCGCCATCCGGCCCTCGCTGAACTCCGGGAAGCGGTCGTACAGCGTCCGGGCGACGGCCAGCTCGAGGACGGAGTCGCCGAGGAACTCGAGCCGCTCGTAGGAGTCTGTGCGGTCGGCGGCCCAGGAGGAGTGCGTGAAGACCGCCGCGGCGCGCTCGGGCGGGAGCCCGTCGATCAGCTCCCGAAGCGTTCGGCCTTTATTGATGCGACGTGACGTAGTCGACGGCCTGCCCGACGGTCGTGATCTTCTGGGCATCCTCGTCGGAGATCTTGATCCCGAACTGATCCTCGAGCTCCATGATCAGCTCGACGAGGTCGAGCGAGTCGGCGTCCAGGTCGTCCTGGAAGGATGCCTCCTCCGTGATCTGATCCTCTTCGACGCCGAGCTGCTCCGTCAGGACGCCCTTGACCTGCTCGAAGACCTCTTCACGCGACGCTGCCATGTCACCTCAATCGTTCGGGGGGTCAAAATCCGCGCGATCATACACGGACGCGCTCCGGAAGCCGCTCCGACAGCCGGTCGACGACACGGTGCTCCGCGCCGCGCGCGGCGAGCCGGATGGCGTTCGCGATCGCGGTCCGGCCGGAGTTGCCGTGCGCGATCACCGCCAGCCCCCGCAACCCGAGCAGGTAGGCGCCGCCGTACGTATCGGGGTCGAGGCGCGCACGCAACCGGCGCGCGGCTGGGCGGATCAGCAGTCCGCCGAGCTTCCCCCGCGGGGTTGCGGTGATCTCGTCGCGGAGCGCGTCGAGCAGCTCGCGGATCGTGCCCTCGAGCAGCTTGAGCGCGATGTTGCCGGTGAAGCCGTCGGTCACGACGACGTCCGAGGCCCCACGCAGCAGATCGCGTGACTCGGCGTTGCCGCCGAAGTTCAGCCGGTCGTCCTCGCGCAGCAGCCGGTGCGCCTCGAGCGTCAGCTGGTTGCCCTTCTCGTCTTCCTCGCCGATCGAGAGCAGCCGCACCTGCGGATTGCCGACGTCGAGCAGCTCGCGGCAGAAGACGGCGCCCATGTGGGCGAACTGCAACAGGTGCTCCGGGCGGTTGTCGGCGTTCGCACCCGCGTCGATCAGCACCGACGGCCCCTGGCGCGTCGGGATCGGGACGGCGATCGCGGGCCGCATCACGCCGGACAGCCGCTTCAGGTGCAGGAGCCCGGCCGCGAGCATCGCGCCGGTGTTGCCCGCCGACACGACCGCGTCCGCGTCGCGCTCCGCGACCGCTCGCACCGCGGCGACGAGGCTCGAGTCGGGCTTGGCGCGCACGGCGTCGGCGGGCTTCTCCGCCATCTCGATCACCTCCGTCGTCTCGACGAGCGGCAGCCCCTGCGTGTCGAGGCCGCCCGGGCCGTAGAGGACGACGTCGATCCCGTCGGCAACCGCGTCGAGCGCGCCGAGGATCACCTCGCCGGGCGCCCTGTCCCCACCGAGCGCGTCGACGGCGACGCGGTTCACTTACGGCGCTTCGAAGCGGAGCGGTTCGACCTCACGGCCCTTATAGGTGCCGCAGGTCGGGCAGACGCGGTGCGCGCGCTTCGGCGACCCGCACTGGGGGCAGGTGTTGACGCGCGGCGCCTCGATCTTGTGCTGGGCACGACGCTGGTCGCGGCGCGCCTTCGACGTTTTCCGCTTGGGGACAGCCATGAGCGGCCGCCATGATAGCTATGATCGTTCCGAGCCCTCCGGGGCTCGCGCCATGACGGATCTCTGAGTCGAAAACCCGCGTTTTTCGCCCTCGACCGTAAGGAGATCCGCCCTTGCCGGGCTCGCTTGCAGCACGCGACATCTCGAAGAGCTTTGCCGCCGTCCAGGTGCTCGACCGCGTCTCGCTGGTCGTCGCCCCCGGCGATCGTGTCGGCATCGTCGGCCCGAACGGGATCGGCAAGTCGACCCTGCTCCGTGTGCTCGCGGGGCTCGAGGCGCCCGACGCCGGCGAGATCGTCCGCGCCGGGGTCGTCGGCTACCTCCCGCAGGAGCCGGAGGCGCGGCCCGGCGAGACCGTCCGCGGATACCTCGCGCGCCGAACCGGCATCGGGGCCGCGGAGCGGGAGATGGACGAGCTGGCCTCCCGCCTCGGCTCGGAGCCGGGCCTCGCGGCTGCCTACTCGGAGGCGCTCGACCGCTTCCTCGCGCTCGGCGGCGAGGACTTCGAGGCTCGGGCCGGAGCGGCCCTCGCCGACATCGGCCTCGGCCGCCGCGCCGATCGAGAGGTCGCCTCGCTCTCCGGCGGAGAGGCGGCGCGCACCGCGCTCGCCGCCATCCTGCTCGCCCGCTTCGACGTCTTCCTCCTCGACGAGCCGACGAACAATCTCGACTTCGCCGGCCTCGACCGGCTCGAGCGCTTCCTGGACGGCCTGCCGGGCGGCGTCGTGCTCGTGTCGCACGACCGCGCCTTTCTCGACCGCACGGTGACGCGCGTGCTCGAGTTCGAGGCAGAGACGCGCCGCCTCCACGAGTACGCCGGCACGTGGACGCAGTACGAGGCGGCGCGGAAGCGCGCCCGCGCGCAGCACGAGGCCGCGTACGCCGACTACGTCGACGAGCGAGACCGGTACGCGGGCCTGCTCGCGACGCGGCGCACGGAGGCGCGCGGGCTCGGGACACAGCAGACCGGCCGCCGTGCGACGAACGCCTTGCGCGGCAAGGTGAAGCAGGCGCGGAACCTGCTCGAGCGGCTCGAGGAGGTCGAGAAGCCGTGGACGCCGTGGCGCCTGCAGCTCGAGTTCGCCTCGGCGCCCCCGACCGGGACGATCGTTGAGCTCACCGACGCGATCGTCGAGGTCGGGTCGTTCACGCTCGGGCCTCTCGACGTCGCATTGCAGTGGGGCGACCGGCTCGCCGTCGTCGGGCGGAACGGGTCCGGAAAGACGACGCTGATCCGCGCGCTCGTCGGCGACCTCCCACTGGCGTCGGGAGCGCGGCGGATCGGCCCGGCAGTCGTCTTCGGCGAGCTGAACCAGGCCCGCGACCTCTTCGAAGGGGTGCTGCTCGCAGACTTCACCAAGCTCTCGGGCCTGGTTCCCACGGCGGCTCGGACCCTGCTCGCGAAGTTCGCGCTCGGAGCCGACGACGTCGAACGGCCCGCGCGCCTGCTCTCGCCCGGCGAGCGAACCCGGAGCGCGCTCGCGCTGCTGGCGGCGCGCGGAGCGAACTGCCTGATCCTCGACGAGCCCACGAACCACCTCGACCTCGAGGCGATCGAAGAGCTCGAGACCGCTCTCGAGACCTACACCGGCGCGCTCGTCGTCGTGACGCACGACCGCCGGTTCCTCGAGCGGCTCGCGGTGACTCGTACGATCAGGTTGTGAAGATCGACGCGCTGCTGCCCGCCGACTGGCCTGCCGTTCGCGCAATCTACGAGGAAGGCCTCGACATCGGCACGTTCGAGGAGCTCGTTCCCACGTGGGACGAATGGGATCGCGATCATCTCGTCTGGCCGCGCCTCGTCGCACGCGTGAACGGCGAGGTGCTCGGCTGGGCCGCGCTCGCGCCGTACTCGGACCGCGCCTGTTACCGAGGCGTGGCCGAGAACTCGATCTACATCGCGCGTCACGCCCGCGGGCGCGGAATCGGTCGGGCGCTGCTCGAACAGCTGTGCCGGGAGGCGGACGCCGCCCAGATCTGGACGCTCCAGGCAGGGATCCTCGCTGCCAACGCGGCGTCGATCGCGCTGCACGACAAGTGCGGGTTCCGAGTGGTCGGGGTCCGCGAGAAGCTCGCACGGAAGCGCGGCGAATGGAGCGACGTCGTGCTGATGGAGCGGCGCGCGGCAGCCTAGGAGTCTTCGCGCAGCGCCTCGAGCGCCGCCCAGCGCGGGTCGACGTGCGCCTCCTCGTGCGTGTGCGGCTCGTCGTTCAGGTTCTTCCCGCACTCGCCGCAGAGCCCCGCGCAGTCCGGGCGGCAGAGGATCTTGTCCGGCAGCGCGAGCGCAATCGCGTCGCGCGCCCAGCCCGACACGTCGAGGTTGTTCCCGTCGACGTACTCCGTCCTCATCTCCTCGTCCTTCGGGTACTCGTCCTGGTACTCGCGCGCGCGAATCGGCAGCTCGAGGACGGCGTCGCCGAGGCAGCGGTAGCACGGCCCGAAGAGGCGCGCGGTGAACGCCAGGGAGAAGACCGTCCCCGTGTTCGCGCGCGTGACCTCGAATTCCGCGGGCACCTTGTCCGGCACCGGCAGGTAGCGCTGGCCGCCGTAGTTCAGCGGGGACAGCTCCACCTCGAGCTCGTCGCGGTAGTGCTCACCGGGACGCAGCTTCACCTGACGCAGGCTGAAGCTCGTCATGCGACCAAGGTAGCGAACGGCGCAGGGCTCGAACCTGGTTCGGCTGCGCCGAATCAGGTTCGCCTGTTAGTAGCCGGCCCCGCCGTTGTCGGAGAGGTCGACCGGGCCGATCCCGGCGACGACCGACTCCTGCGAGCGCTCGTGCAGCCGCTCCCGGCCGCGGCGGACCGCGACGAGGAACTTGTCGAGGTTCGTCTCGAGCGTCGCCAGCATCCCGTCGGCCCAGTCCTCCATCTCCAGGCGCATCTCCCGGGCCTGCCGGCGCGCCTCGTCGATGATCTCCTGCGCCTGGCGCTCGGCCAGCTTCACGATCTCGGTCTGCGACGCTTCCCGCACCGCCTGCTCGCGCGCCTCCTGGAGGAGACGATCCTGCTCGCGCTTGGCCTCGGCCAGCATCTCCTGCCGCTCCTTGACGATCCACCGGGCCTGCTTGATCTCCTCGGGGATCGTGGCGCGCATCTGGTCGAGGATGTCGTAGATCTCCTCGCGGTCGATGCGCACCTGGTCGGTGAGCGGGACGGCCTTCGCGTTGTGCACGAGGTCGTCGAGCTTGTCGATCAGCACTAGGACGTCCATGGTGTTGAGTCTACTCCTGGTCCGACAGTGGAGCTCCGCCGCGACCGTTCGGGAACATCTCCTTCAGGCGCGCGGCAACAGCTCTCGGCACGAGCTCTTCGACATTTCCGCCGAACGAGGCAATCTCCTTCACCCCGCTCGAGGAAACGAAACTCACCTGCGGGCTCGCCATCACGTACACCGTCTCGATGTCGGGCGCGAGATGGCGATTGAGCTGGTTCATCTGGAACTCCCACTCGAAGTCGGAGACGACCCGCAGGCCCTTGACGATCGCCCGGGCGTTCCAGCGGCGCGCGAAATCCACGACGAGCTCGCTGAAGACGTCCACCTCGACATTGTCCACGATCCCCTCGAGCGCCTTCTTGACGAACTCGACGCGCTCGGGCACCTCGAACATCGGTGCCTTGTGGTGCGGATTGCCGACGACTCCGACGACGACGCGGTCGAAGATCCGCGCAGCGCGCGTGATCACGTCGACGTGCCCGTTCGTGACCGGGTCGTACGTGCCTGGGTAGATCGCGGTGATCATCTGTCGAACAGCGTAAGCCGCGCCGAGCCGTACCGGCGGGAGGTACGGAGGTCGAGCCCCGGCACCTCGGGCGGATCCTCCCGCCCGGAGGACTCGTAGACGAGCAGGCCGTCGTCGCCGACGAGGCGGGCGAGGTAGGGCGTGAGCCTCGTGTGGTCGTAGCCATAGGGCGGGTCGCAGAGGACGAGGTCGTAGGTGCGGCGCTCGCTCGTCACGGCTCGGAGCACGTCCTGGCAGAGCACGCCGGCGCCGAGCTTCAGCTTGTCGAGGTTCGCATTGATCGTCCGGCAGGCTTCGCGGTCCGATTCGACGAACGTGGCGGAGGCAGCGCCGCGCGAGAGCGCCTCGAGCCCCATCGCTCCCGAGCCCGCGAAGAGATCGAGCACGTCGGCGTCGTCGACCGGCCCGATCAGGTTGAACGCGTTCTCGCGCACCCGGTCCGAGGTCGGCCGCGTGTCACGTCCCTTCGGCGCGGCGATCCGATGGCCGCGACGGGTTCCCGCGATGATCCTCATTCCGGAGCGGTTACGAGATGGCCTTCTGCGATGCACGCGTCGGCCAAGCGTCGGTCGTAGACCAGAACTGCATCAGGTTCGACATACGCAGCAGTTGCAAGATGGATGGCATCGGGCGTGCGCACCCGTTCGGAGGCGAGCCGTCTCGCATGCCGCAACAGGGCGTCCGTCACGTCGATCAGGAGACAGGAGTTCAGCAGTCGCATCGCCTCGGCTTCTGCCTCCGGATCAGGATTCGCAAGCCGCACCGCCCGCGCCACCTCAACCACCGCAATCCGACTCGTCGCCAAGACGCACGGCTCGGACGCGAGGAAGCGGTCGAGCGCGGCGCTCTGCGGCTCCTGCACTACGCGCTTCACCAGAGCAGACGAATCCGCGTAGAAGACGGACGGCTCAGCTGCCAGTGCGGTCGTCCTCGAGCGCCTGAGACGCGGTCCTACCCGTCACGACCGGAAATCGGCAAAGTGGCGTGTCGAGCGGGATCGGCGGTGTTGCGTCACCGACGATCACAAGACGATCGAGGCGGCGACGCGGCAGGGCCGTCATGATCGCGACCGGCTCTCCATCGTGCGTTATCTCGATCGTCTCCCCTGCGCGCACACGACGGACGGCTGCCGTCAGGTTGTCCCGAAGCTCCCGGATGCCGATCCGAACCATGTGGTCACATGATGCCACAGGTTCGGCAGGCCGAGGTAATTGGTATGCTGGCATACCGATGCAGCGAACGACCGTCAAGGTGACCGACGAGCTGGATGCAAAGCTGCGCCACGAGGCCCGGCGGCGCGGCATGACTGTGTCCGAACTGGTGCGGGAAGCCCTCGAGGCGCACCTCGGCGGGCGACGCCGTGTCCTGCGGGCCGCAGGCGCGGGCCGCAGCGGCCGCGGCGACGTCTCGACGCAGGTCGAAGAGATTCTCCGTGCCGAGTGGCCGGAACGCTCGTAGACGCGGGGCTGCTGTACGCCTACGTCGACGCGGACGACGATCACCATGAGTCATGCGTCGAACTGCTGACCGACGACCCCGGTCCGTTGGTCGTGCCCGCGCTGGTGCTCAGCGAGGTGGGGTTCCTGCTCGAGTCACGGCTGGGTGCGTACGCCGAAGTACGGTTCGTCGAAGATCTCGCCGCGGGAACCTTCGTCGTCGACGCGCCGCAGCCCGGTGACTGGGTGCGCGTCGCACAGCTCGTCGCGAAGTACCGCGATCTTCCGCTTGGCCTCGTCGACGCATCGGTCGTTGCGACGGCTGAACGGCTCGGCATCGTACGCGTCGCGACGCTCGATCGTCGTCACTTCGGCATCGTCCGCCCGGCGCACACACCGCTGTTCGATGTCGTGCCTTGATCAGCGTCAGCGATACACCGCGAACCGGTCGTCTCCGCCGGCATACAGCAGGGCGCCGTCCGGCGAGTAGGCGAGTGACGTGCCGTCGAACTGCGCATCGGGATTCCAGTCGGTGAGAAAGCCGCTCGCGAGATCGAACTCGCCGAGGTCGCGACGGCCGCCGGCGATCTTCGTGAAGTTGCCGGCGGCAACGAGGCGTGTTCCGTCGGGCGAGACGGCGAGCGCGCGCACCGCCTCGTCGGGGCTTACGTCCCAGCGTGTCGCCGAGCCCGATCCGGCGTCGAGCGCCGCGATCCCCTTCCGCGACTTGCCCCCGATCGTCGTGAAGTCGCCGGCGGTGTACAGCGTGTCCCCCGACAGCGCGAGCGCGAAGACGGTGTCGTCCGCTCCTGCGTCCCAGCCGGTCGACTTGCCGGAGGCGGCGTCGACGAGCGCGAGGCCGCGGTGCGGCTCGCCGGCGATCGTCCCGAACTGGCCGGCGACGTAGACGACATCGCCCGCGGGCAGGATCGCGCGGACGGTCCCGTTCGCCCCGGAGTTGAACGTGGTGAGCGCGCCGTCCGCGTCGACGGCGCCGATCCTTCGCCGCGCCTTGCCGTCGAGCGTCGCGAAGGCGCCGCCGAGATACACGGTCGAGCCGTCGCTGCTCGGCGCGATCGCCCAGACACCCGAGTTTGCGACCGGGCCCCAGTGAGCGAGCACGCCAGTCGCTGCGTCGACTGCGGCGAGACTGACCTGCGTCTTCTCGTCCGGAATGGTGAATCGGCCGCCGACGTAGATG
>JABFWJ010000066.1 GCA_013362295.1 Thermoleophilia bacterium | reverse complement strand
GTCGACGAGCTCGCCGTTCTGGTCACGGAGCGAGATTTGGGGTGCGGGACCCTGCTTCACGCCGTTCGCCCCCGCGAGGTGCGACCCACCGCACGCCGTCAGAAGCAGCGCCAGACAGGCCGTGAGAAGACTGATCCGCAGCATCGGCGGACAGGGTAGACGCACCCGGAAGCGCGGTTAGCTCGCCGAGCGGACGCTCGCGACCACACCGCTGACACTCGCCGGGACGCCGCCACCGACAACGACGCCGTCACCGGCTACCGCCCCTACCTCAGCACGACCCGGCGGCCGACCATCACCGCCACCCGCTTCACAACGACGCTGCCCGCGACGTGGACACAGGCCGCAACGTTCAAGGACCCCGCTGAGCGCGTACGGCGCAACGTCATAGAGTCAGCCGGGTCTCCTGCCGAGCGCTTCGGCCAGACGTCTTGGAAGCTCGCGCAGGCGCTGGCGATCGCGGATGTACGTGCGCACCGAGCTGTCGGCGTGTGCGGGCTCGCGCCGGAGCGCGGCACCGAAGTAACCGGTGATCATTGCGAACGCCGCCGGCGTCGAACGCATGCGGAACAGGGCGCGTGCGACGAGGTACGACGGCCGGTAGCCCATGTAGTGCGCCGTCGATCCCTGGTCGCGGAACGCGCGGCGGGCACCGTCGCGCTGACCCATGAGCCGGTAGTGGAAGAACGGCAGTGCGCGCAAGCTCCTCGTATGCCAGCCCTTGACGACGGCGAGAACCTCGTCGATGCCGTCCCAGCCGAGACGCGGCTCGAGCGGCTGCACATCCTGAAGGCAGGCCCAGCGATACGCACGCGTGGCTCCGCGAACGTGATTGCCGGTCACCCACCGCTCGCGCCACGCGCCGTTCTCGAACTCGAAGCATGCACCGCCGGCGATGCCGAGGACCGGATCGTCTTCGAACGCCTGCAGGAGGCCCGCGAAGAAGTCCGGTAGGAGGGCAACATCGGCGTCGAGCTTCAGCACGACGTCCGGCTCGTCCGCGAGCGCGGCGAGCCCCGCCTGGAACGCGGCGACGTCGCGGCCGGTCAGCCGCCCGTCCACGAGCCGTCCGCCGTCTGCCGGCGCCGAGATGACGGAGATCCAGTCGTGCTCCTGTGCGAGCTCGTGCATCAGCTCGCGCGTCCTGTCCCTACTGCCGTCGTCGACGACGATCCATGCCTGCGGCCGAACGGTCTGAGCGAGGAGTGAAGCGGCGAGCCGGCGCAAGTTCGACTCCTCGTCGCGCGCCGGAGTTACGAGCGCGTACGTGAGTCGACGCGCGTGCGTACGCATCGGTGTCGGCACTGCCGCAGTTGCCGTCATCACCCAGGAACGGTAGACGCGGGTCCCCGGCCTGCACACTGGCGGTGCGAGCAGGATTAAGGCTCGAACCTAGCCGCTCGGTTAGGACGCCTTCAGCGCAGCGGCGGCTGCGGCCAAGTGCCCGGCGCGCGTCGCGCGACCACCTCGGCCGACGACCGCATGCGCCAGGGCGCCGAGCGCCACGCCGAATCGCTCGCCTGCGGCCGCAACGCGGCCTCGATGACGCTCCGCGTACAGGACCCGGCTCCGTGCCAGCACCGGCAGGAGCGACGATCGGGGAGCGGACTGTCCTCCTTCGTGCTCCGCGCTCGCCTGCGCGACGAAGCGCACGCGACGCCCGAGATCCCAGGCGCGGCGGCAGATGTCGGTGTCCTCGCAGTACATGAAGAACCGCTCGTCGAAGCCGCCGAGCGCGTCGAGCAGCCCGCGGCGGACGAGGAGGCAGGCCCCCGAGAGCCAGTCCGCGTCACCGGACGAGGCGTAGCGTCCGGCATCGCGCACGACTTCGTCCGTCCAGTCCGCGCCTGGCGCGAGTCGATGTGCGAAGAGCGCCTGGGCGAACGTCGAGCGGAGGCGCGGGAAGCGGCGGATCGAGTAGTCGAGCACGCCGCCCTCGTCGACGATCCGAGGGCCGACGATCCCCGTCTCCGGCTCCGCGTCCACGACCGTCGTGAGCGCCCGCAGGGAGTCGCCCGAGATCGTGGCGTCCGGGTTGAGGAACAGCACCGACGCCGACGAGCCGGCGCGCCAGCCGAGGTTGCAGCCGGCGCCGAAGCCCCGGTTCTCCTCGGCCCGGACGAGCGTCAGCGGCAGATCGGCCACCGCATCGCCGCTGCGGTCGGGCGAGGCGTTGTCCACGACGCTCGTGTTGACCCAGTCGAGCTCGAGCAAGGGCAGCACGCAGTCGCGGATGCAGTCGCGGCTGTTGTACGCGACGATCACGACGTCGACGGTCGACACGATTCGACGAACGTAGCACCGGTCCCGGTCCAGGAACGTCCAGGGTTTTCCGGATACCCTGGCCGGCCCATGACGCGCATCCTCCTCGTCGCCCTGGCGGCCGTCGCCGTCTTCACAGTCCAGGGCGCCGT
>JABFWJ010000383.1 GCA_013362295.1 Thermoleophilia bacterium | reverse complement strand
TGGGCCGCGGACACCTCACCCGGAACGCGCTTCGACCAGTCGAGGCTGTTGGTGCTCTGCTCGGCGCGAACCTCGTAACGAACGCCGAGCGCCTCGAAGTGCTTGCGGAGCTTCTGCGTGAGGCCCGAGTGAACGAACGAGTCGCCGACGTGGAGACTCACCGTGCCTTTGCGCGGCGGCGGGGCGTTCGATGGAGCGGGCGCGGCGCTCGGAGCGGGCTCGAGCGATGCAGACGCGAGCGCAACAGCCGACGCGGAGGTGCTCGGCGCGGGCTCGGACGCGCGCGTGGCGGAAGCGTCGGACGGCGTCTCGGCGACGCTTTTTTCCGGCTCCGACGCGTGATCGGCGAGTGGTGCGGACGCGCATCCAGCGAGACCGAACGCGACGACCGAGCCAAAGACGAAATACTTCTTCACGAAGCTCTTGGAACGCACGCCTCTTCTTCGGTCAGTTGCGAAAAGATCGCAACTTTGCCGGAGATCGCGGCCTCGAACGCGTGCGAGGCGCACCCGTCCGTACTATATGTCCCGCACAGACATGCACGTACGGTTCCTCGGGTTCGACATCGAGATCACGATGGGCTTCTGGCTCACGGCCGTCATGTTCTCGCTGATGGGTGGCTCGCAAAGCCCGATCTCCATCGTGCTCTGGGCGCTCATCTTGCTCGTCAGCATCCTCATCCACGAGCTCGGTCACGCCCTGGCGTTCCGCGCGTTCGGGATTCGGTCGGCGATCCGCCTCCACTTTTTGGGTGGTGCGACGTTCCCGTCGGTGGTCCTGCCGATGACGCGCGTGAAGAACGTGATCGTCTCGCTCGCGGGGCCGATCGCTGGGTTCACGCTCGCGGGTGTCGCGTACGCGATCGCGAAATTCGTCCCGGTTCAAAACCCGGGGATGGTCCAGCTGGTCAGCAACCTGTACTGGGTGAACTTGTTCTGGAGCGTGATGAACCTTGCGCCGGTGCTGCCGCTCGACGGCGGGCACGTCGTCGAGCACGCCCTCGGCCCGAAGCGTTACCGCATCACGCTGATCATCTCGGCGCTCGTCGGTACGGCGATCGCCATCTGGAGCGCCGTTATTGGCCAGTTCTTCGGCGTGTACATCTTCGGCTCCGCCGCCGTGCAGGCGTTCATCGCGCTGCGCGAGACGAGCGCGGCCGTGCGCGCCTCGCGTGAGACCGCAGAGGCCGCACGTGGGACGACGGAGCCGCTGCAGCCCGCGACTGCCCGCGCGCTCGCCGACGCTCGTCGCGCGCTCGAAGACGACGATCCGACGAAGGCGATCGAGATCGCGCGCGGTGTCCTCGAAGGTCGCGAGATCGGCGGAGCACGGCCGCAAGCCCGCGCGATCCCGGAGGTGCTCACCATCCTCGGCTGGGCGCACCTCGCGCGTGGCGAGACGGTGCAAGCGACCGAAGCGGTCTCGCGCCTAACCCGCATTGCTCATGGTGATCCGGCGCTCGTCGCGGCCGTGGCGCTCGCGCGCGGAGACGAAGACGCCGCGCGACGTTTGCTCGAGGCCGCGCGCGCCGCTGGAGACGACCGCAAAGAGGTCTTCGGTCCGCTCATCCAAATCCTCCTTCGCAAGGGCGAGGGTGCCCGCGCGGCAGCGCTCGCGCTCGATACCGCCGACGGCATCAGCACGGAGGACATGCGCATCCTCGCCTCGATGATCGCTGCGTCGAACGAGCACCACTGGACCGGCCGCATCTACGAGACCGTGTTCAAGCGCGACCGCAACGCCGACGCAGCGGATCCCTCGAAGGCCGTGGACATGATGCGCCGTGCGGTTCAGGCGGGCGTCACCGACTCGCCGCGCGTTTGGGCCGACGAGGCGCTGGTCGGGATCGACGAGCTCGAGCACGTGTTGCCGAGGCCGACGTGACCCTCTCCCTGCGTGTCCGCAAGCTTCGACCGACGGCGGTCCTGCCCGCACCACAGACGGGCGGCGCGGCCGGGCTCGATCTCTCCGCTGCCCTCGACGAGAAGGTGACGATCGCCCCCGGGGCCCGCGCGTTGATCCCGATCGGCCTCGCGATCGCGCTGCCGGCCGGTCACGAAGGACAGGTGCGTCCGCGCTCGGGCCTCGCGCTCAAGCACGGCGTCACCGTCCTCAACGCACCGGGCACCATCGACGAGGACTACCGCGGCGAGCTCGGCGTCGTGTTGATCAACCCCGGCCAGGACCCGTTCGTCGTGGAGAACGGCATGCGCATCGCGCAGCTCGTCATCGCTCCTTACCGGCAAGCGGCGGTCGTCGAGGTCGAGGCGCTCGACGAGACCTCGCGCGGCACCGGCGGCTACGGCTCGACCGGCGGCTGAGATCGGCGGCTGGGGACCGGCGCCGCGCGACAGCGATGTCAGGGGATCGCGGACCTTCTCGGGTCTGATCGCCTGCAAATCAGCGCTTGTCCTG
>JABFWJ010000141.1 GCA_013362295.1 Thermoleophilia bacterium | reverse complement strand
GACGACGATGATGGCGATGAGGGTCACGATGACCAGCAGCGCCAGCAACCGCCTGCCGAGACCTGCCTGGGGGGCTTCCTCCTCTTTCTGTGCTGCGATCGCCGCGTCGATCTCCGACGCCGGCACGACCATCGTGTCGACCGCCCGCGGCGCGGCCGCCGCCTCCTCGCCGTCGAGTGGCGGCGGCGGTGCGATCGCGTCCTCGGGATGGAGCGTGTCGTCTTCGTCGGGCTGCAGCGCGTACTCGCGCGTCCGCTCGTCGGGCTCGTCCACGGCGGCGCCTGCCTCTTCTTCCTCGACGGCGAAGAGGACGGCCGTGATGTTGTCCTCGCCGCCGCCACGGTTCGCGGCCTGGATGAGGGCCCGCGAGGCGCCGGCCAGATCGCCGCGATGCCGCCGCAGGATCTGTTCGATGTCGCTCGCCTCGACCATCGACGAGAGGCCGTCGCTGCAGATCAGGTAGACGTCGCCCGACCGCGCCTCGATCGCGAACGTGTCCACGTCGACGTCGGGGTCGGTTCCGAGCGCGCGCGTGATCACCGAGCGCTGCGGATGCACCTCGGCTTCGCCCGGGGACAGCTCCCCGCGACGCACGAGCTCCGCGACGAGGGTGTGGTCGTCGGTGAGCTGCTCGAGCTTGTCGTCGCGCAGCAGGTACGCGCGCGAGTCGCCGACGTGCCCGAAGACGACGCGGCCGTCCGGCTCGACGAGCGCGGCGGTGATCGTCGTCCCCATCCCGGCGGTCGCGGCGTCGGTCGTCGCGCGCTGGTGCACGCGCCGGTTTGCCTCCTGGATCAGCTCGACGACGCGCTGCTCGCCGCCGCCGTTGACGCCGCTCTCCTCGAGCGCGCCCGCCGCGAGCCCGGATGCGACCTCGCCGGCCTGCGCACCTCCCATCCCGTCGGCGACGGCGAAGAGCGGCGGCGCGATCACGTACGAGTCCTCGTTCCGCCGGCGCTTGCGCCCCGGATCGGTCCCACCGTGCGATCCCGTGATCCTCATGGCTCGAACCGCAGGTCCGTCTCGCCGATCCGGACGACGTCGCCGGGCGTCAGCTTGCGCTCGCGCGTCAGCCTGATGCCGTTCACGAACGTGCCGTTCGTCGAGCCGATGTCCTCGATCCAGATCCCGTCGCGGCGCGGCTCGAAGCGCGCGTGCCGGCCGGACGCGTATTCGTCCTCGGGTAACGCGAGGTCGTTGTTGCTCGCACGGCCCACCGTCAGCGGATGCGAGTCGAGCGCAAACGACTCGCCGTCGTCGAACGTCGGGCTCGAAAGCACGACGAGCCGGCCGAGCTCCCGCGCCGCGGGCTGCGCGAGCAGCCCCGACGACGCCGCTTGCTGCGGCGCGAGGATCATCGACTCCTGCGGCAGCCGCAGGTCGCGCGCCGCCGAGCGCACGATGCGCCAGATGAAGAGGTAGAGGAGGATGAGAAACGCGAGCTTCAGGACGAGCAGCGTGGTCTCGACCTGGGCCGAGGCGAGCAAGCCCACTATTGCAGCTCCCGGGAGAACGAGATCTCGG
This sequence comes from Thermoleophilia bacterium, assembly GCA_013362295.1. Lineage (GTDB taxonomy): Bacteria > Actinomycetota > Thermoleophilia > Gaiellales > Gaiellaceae > PALSA-600. The sequence continues at coordinate 898 of JABFWJ010000141.1, read as the reverse complement.
TCGAGCCGACGGTGAAGCGAGTCCCGTCCTCCAGCTTGAGCCGCTTGACGCGCTTGCCGCGCACCTCGACACCGTTCGTCGAGTCGAGGTCGATCAGCCAATAGGTCGCGCCTTCCTGCCGCAGCTCGGCGTGGCGGCGCGAGACGTTCGGGTCGGCCACCTGGACGTCGGCGTCCTTGGAGCGGCCGAGGACGACCCGCCGCTTGGAGATCTCGTGCCGCTCGCCGTCCCAGGTGAGCACGGCGACCTCGCGCTGGATGCCCAGGTCGACGGGCGAGGCGGCCTGCGTCGCCTGCGGGGCCGGCGCCGCCGCCGGCTTGTAGACCATCGTCGCGTTCGGCTCGGAGTCCGCTGCCCTGGCGCCGGTCTGCACCATGCGCGTCGCGATCCCGAACACGCCGACATCGAGGTCGTCGTCGGTCTCGAACTGGACGCGCGGAGGCGACAGCAGCACGTAGCTCTCGCGCCGCGCGTGCTCCGCGAGGTACTCCGACAGCTCGCCCTTCAGCTGGTCTTCGTAGCTCTCGAACTGGGTGCGGTCGCCGGGCGAGAGATAGATCGTGTACTCGTTCGGGACGTAGACGCGCGAGACCGACACGTTGCGGTGGTCGTCCATCTCCTTGACGAGCTTGCGCGCCAGCTCGACCGGCTGCACGTTCGTCCGGAACGCACGCCCGAAGACGCCCTCGAAGAGCGACTCGAGCTTCGATTCGATGTTGCGGAGCACAGACATGGGCGGAAATCGGGGTGTTCCCCGGCGTCCGAAGTCTAAGTCTTGCCCTGGACCACCAGAGCCGCGGCCGTCAGCCAGGCGGCGGCGACGAGCGGCAGGAGCGCGGCGGCCGGCGCGGTCAGCGCCGTCCCGGCGAGGAGCGCCGCGCCGAACGCGGCGCCCTCG
>JABFWJ010000258.1 GCA_013362295.1 Thermoleophilia bacterium | reverse complement strand
CAGCCAAGCTGAAGGCGGTCCCGGGCGTGGTCGGCGCTTCCGCACCCGCGTCGTGGCGGAGCGGCGACGACTACCTCGTCGAGGCGTTTCCCGCCGTCGACGGCGCGGCACCGGGGATCCAGTCGACCATCGACCGCACGAACGCCGTGCTCTCAGGGACGAGCGCGACCCTCGGCGGCGTGGCCGCGGTCGACCGCGACTTCGTGCACGCGGTCTACGGCAACTTCCCCTACGTGCTGACGTTCGTCCTCGTGCTGACCCTGATCCTGCTCGCGCGCGCGTTCCGGTCGATCGTGCTGCCGATCAAGGCGGCGGTGCTCAACCTCGTCTCGCTCGCGGCCGCGTTCGGCATCGTCGTCTTGATCTTCCAGTGGGGTCACGGCTCCTCGCTCTGGAACATCACCGCGACGCAGGCGATCACGGCCTGGATCCCGTTGATGATCTTCGCGTTCCTGTTCGGCCTCTCGATGGACTACGAGGTCTTCATGCTCACGCGCATGCGCGAGGCCTACGACGAGACCGGCTCGACGAGCAAGGCGATCGAGCTCGGGCTCGCGCGGACGGGCAAGCTCGTGACGAGCGCGGCGCTGATCCTCATGTTCGCGTTCCTCGTCCTCTCGTCCAGCCCCGGATTCGAGGTCAAGGAGTTCGCAATCGGCCTCGCCGCCGGGATCATCTTCGACGCGACGGTGATCCGCGCCCTGCTCGTTCCGGCGCTCATGCGGCTCCTCGGGGACGCCAACTGGTGGATGCCGCAGTGGACGCGGCGAGCGCTCTTCATCTCTCGCCGCGAGCGGCTCCCGGAGCCGGCGACCGAGAGCGCCTGACGCGCACCGGCGATTTCGCCGGTTCGAGCTGGTCGATCTCGGTGTCGGAGGCGACCGCGGCTCTGGCCGGTCCACGAGAGAAGAAGGGCGTGGCGGCTGCTCGCGGCCAAGTAGCCGCCGCGCCCGATGCCGTCTCGCGAGGAAGCGGCGTGTCGTCCAACCTAGTTCAGTGATGCGCCCGCTGTGTAGAGGGCTTAGGCCCAACTGTCATTCAGTTGTCACCGCTGCCGACGGAGAGGCGCCGGACGCAGGTGGCTCGACGACTGGTCGGCGCGAGCGGGTCGACCGGGCGATGATTTCGGGTGTTCCGGGCAGTCTGACGAACTGGAGCCGACGAGAAGGGAGTGCGCATGGTCACCGAGAGACGCATGCTCGCCGGAAAGTGCGAGTGTGGCGCGGTCCGTTATCGAGTCGCGGACGCGTTTCTCTATGCGTCCAACTGTCATTGCTCGCGTTGTCGAGCGGCGACAGGCTCGGCGTTCAAGCCGTTTGCCGGCATCGAGCGGGAGAAGCTCGAGCTGACGGCGGGCGGGGATGCGCTGCTGATCGTCGGGGCGGAAGACCTCCACGACACGCGTTGTGCGGCATGCGGCTCCCTCCTCTTCTCCGTCGTGCGGGAAGGCGCCTACGTGCACGTCGCGCTGGGGTCGCTCGTGGACGATCCCGGCATCCGGCCCACGAAGCACATCTTCGTCGGCTCGAAGGCCCCGTGGTTCGAGATCACCGACGATCTGCCGCAATTCGAGGAGCACGCGACGTGAGCTGAACCGGGCCGTTACGATCGGCCTGTGGAGCGTGCCGTGCACGACCGTGGCGGATGGCCGACGGAGGCGCGGATCGATCGCAGCGAGCACGAGCTCGCGGACTGGGAGCTCATGATGGACGCGATCGTCGGTGCACTCGGCGGCCGCGGCCTGATGAACGTCGACGAGCTTCGGCGCGGCATCGAGAGCATGCCCGCGAACGCGTACGAGCAGGCGTCGTACTACGAGCGTTGGCTGTACTCGGTCGAGTCGATCCTTGCCGAGAAGGGCGTGCTCGCCGCGGGCGAGCTCGACAAGAGGATCGGCCGGTGAGGTACCGCGTCGGCCAGCGCGTTCGGGTCGCGGCGAGGCGCCACGAAGGCCATCACCGCACACCCGGTTATGTGAAGGGCAAGAGCGGGAGCATCGAGCGTGTGCACGCATCGTTCACGAATCCCGAGACGCGCGCCTACGGCAGCGACGGGCTCCCGAGCCAGACGCTGTATCTCGTCGGCTTCGCGCAGCGCGATCTCTGGCCCGAGTACCGCGGCCGGCCCAGCGATCGGATCTCCGTCGACGTCTTCGAACACTGGTTGGAGGAAGCAGAGTGAGCGAGCACGACCACGACCACGGCCACGATCATCCGCACGCGCCGATCACGAACGGCGACGAGCCCGCGGCGGCCCCACGGGTTCGCGCGCTCGAGGAGCTGCTCGTCGAGAAGGGCGTGATCGCCCGCGAGGACGTGCGCGCCCGAATCGACTGGCTCGTCTCACGTTCGCCTGGCGACGGCGCACGGCTGGTGGCCCGTGCGTGGGTCGACCCGGCGTTCAAGGCGCGCCTGCTCGAGGACGCGCGCGCGGCGGCTCTGGAGCTCGGCCTCGATCCAGGGCCCTCGCCCGTCGTCGTCGGCGTCGAGAACACGGCCGACGTGCATCACATGGTCGTCTGCACGCTCTGTTCCTGCTATCCGAGAGCGCTGCTCGGTCCGCCGCCCGACTGGTACAAGAGCCTTCCCTACCGCTCCCGCGCGGTCTCCGATCCGCGCGGAGTCCTGAGCGAGTTCGGTGTCGAGCTGGACGACGACGTCGAGGTGCGCGTGCTCGACTCGACGGCGGACATCCGCTACCTGGTGATTCCGCGCCGTCCGGACGGCAGCGACGGGATGACCGAGGAGGAGCTCGCCTCGCTGGTCACGCGCGACTCGATGATCGGCGTTGCCGAGCCCGCCGCACCGGCCCCCGTCGGCTGAGCCGTCGGTTGGGCGGCGATCGCGACGGGAGCTGCGCGAGCGGACGGCCGACGATCACGACGTGCGCGAGCACTTCGACGACGGGGCCGACCTGATCGACGCGTTCGCCGGTAAGCGCCGGAAGCTGCCGGCCGCCTGTTTTCCGGCGTTGCGCACGATCCGGCGGCCGTGCGTCGTGCGTGAGCGCTGCCGCCTGCGCCTCCTCCATCTGCTGTAGTAGCCGGATGCCGCCCGCGCCGTCGTCGATTCTCGCCTGGGAGGACGATCCCGGCGCTCCCGGCTCCCGGCGCCATCCGGACGCGCAGCCCCGGCCGACGCTCGCTGCCGCGCCGCTGCCGGTCTCGATCGACGCGAAGGCACCGCCGGCCCGCGAATTCAAGGTCGGCTCCCCCGAGTTCCGCTACTGGGTGGCGGCCGAGGCGCTCGCCCGCGGCGCCCAGTTCTGGGGGACGATCCTTCCGAAGGGCACGCGCTGGCATTCGACCAACGGCGCCCGGCTACCGGTGGAGCTCGACGAGGACGTCGACCTGAACGCGTACTACGACCGGCACGGTCTCCACTTCTTCCACGACACCGTGAAGGGCGTGACCGTGTATTCGGGCGAGAGCCCGGATGTCGTGTGTCACGAGCTCGGCCACGCCGTACTCGACGGGCTCCGACCGCAGCTCTGGGACGCGCTGTCCGCCGAGGTCGCGGCGTTCCACGAGTCGTTCGGGGACATGAGCGCCATGCTCTCCGGGCTCCAGCTCCAGTCGCTGCGCGAAGAGGTGCTGGCCGAGACCGCCTCCCGCCTCGACCGCTCGTCACGCCTGTCGCGCCTCGCCGAGCAGCTCGGGTGGGCGGTCCGTCAGGGCCACCCGGACGCCGTCGACCGTGACTGCCTGCGCAACGCGTCGAACAGCTTCTTCTATACCGACCCGCTCAAGCTGCCGCCGACTGCGCCGGCGGCGACGCTCTCGTCGGAGCCGCACTCGTTCTCGCGGGTCTTCACCGGCGCGTTCCTGAACATCCTCGCAGGCATGTTCCGCCTGCAGAAGAAGCGCGATCAGGCCGCTCTGCTCGACACCTCCCGCGACGCCGCGACGATCCTGGTGACCGCGATCAAGACCACGCCGGTCGTGCCGACGTACTTCAGCCAGATCGCGACGCACATGATCTCGGCGGACGCGGCCACCTTCCGCGGCCGCTACCGCGACGCGCTGAAGGGCGGCTTCGTCAAGCACGGCGTTCTGTCGCTCCAGGCGGCGACGTCACCACCCTCGCCCGCACCCGGCGCCGAGGACGCGCCGCTTGCGCGCATCGCCCTGCCGGCGGCCCACCTCGGGCTCCCGCAGGAGCTTTTTGTCACGGCGGCCTCGCACCCGAAGCGGTTCGCCGTGACGGGCGCCGCGCCGGACGTCGGCGGGACGGAGTCGCCGGGCCACGACGATGCGGCGGCGGCGTTCCTCGAGGACCTCGTCCGGCGCGGGGAGGTGGACTTCAACGGCCACGCTGTCGCGGAGACGGCGGTGCTCGCGCCGAAGCGCCGCAAGACCCACGAGGTCGTGCGCGAGGCGGACGAGCTCGTGCTGGTCCGCCGTTGCATCGATTGCGGCGTTACGCTGGCTCCATGAGGCGGACGAAGAAAGCCGAGCAGTTGGCGGCGGAGAAGTTCGTCAGCGACACCGTCGCGCGGGGCGACGCGGCCAGGGCGGGCGAAGACGGCAACCTACCGAAGGGCGCGACGCACGAGATCGTCGAGGAGCCCGAGGGCGAAGCACCGAAGATCCGCCGCCGGCGCTTCAGGCTCTTCTAGGACCTGCTCGAGACCGTTGCTTAGACTTGGACGACGAGAGAGGAGCAGGCATGGAGCAGGTGTCGGACATCCTGAAAGGCAAAGAGGGCGCGCTGCTCACGATCGATGCCGACGCGTCCGTCTTCGACGCGGTCAAGCAGATGGTGGAGGCGAACGTCGGCTCGCTGCTCGTGACGGTCGGCGGGCGGATCGAGGGGATCGTGACCGAGCGCGATTACCTGCGCCGCGTGACGCTCGAAGGACGTACGGACGAAGACACGCAGGTGCGCGAGATCATGTCGTCGCCGCTCGTCGTGGTGAACCCGCAGACGCCGGTCGAGGAGTGCATGGCGATCATGACCGACCGGCGCATCCGTCACGTGCCGGTCGTTGACGACGGCGAGATCGTCGCCCTCGTGTCGATCGGCGACATCGTCAAGTTCCAGTCGAAGCAGCAGAGCTTCAAGATCCAGTACTTGACGGACTACATCACGGCTCGCTGACGCTCAGTTCCGCGGTCCGCTCGTGGACCGTGGCGAGCTTCTCCTCCAGCTCGGAGGCGAACTCCGCGAGCGTCTCCTGCCGCTGGCGCACCAGCTCGAGCTGACGCTCGATGATCGGCCGCGCCGCCCTCAGGATGCGCAGCCGCTCGGCGTCGTCAGGATCGCTCTCCCACTGATTCTTGAGGATCGAGCACGACTCTTCCGCCTCGGCGAGCTCGACCAGCTCGTCGAGCGAGAGCCCGAGCAGATCGCGGAGACGGATGAGGTCCTGCAGGCGCGTGATGTTCGTCTCGCTGTACAGCCGGTGCGCGCCCTTCGGCCTTCCCGCGTCGCACCCGAGGAGGCCGAGCTCTTCGTAGTAGCGGATCGTCCGCGTCGTGACCCCGACGCGTTGCGCGACCTCTCCGATCCGGTACGCGTTTTCCTGCGTTTGCACGCTCATTTGACCTCTCTGGTAGTTGCCGCATCTCCGATGGTAGACAAGTGGCCCGGGGCGTTGCTCCCCCGGATGCGTGACGCCTCCGTCATCACGCGATGTTGCGCCGCCAGAGCAGGCCGAGGACGGGGAGGAGGGCAGCGAGGGTGATCCAGCGCGCCAGCGCGATCACGTGCAGGCCCTGGCCGACGTCCGCAATCGGACCGCGACCGAGGAAGAGCCGCGCGGCGCTCAGCACGCTGCCCACATCGCGCTCGGTGTAGCTCCGACCGCCGAGCACGGACGCAAGGCTCCTGGTCTCGCGCGCGGCCGCGGGATCCGGGCGGTAGCCGCGGTCGGCCTTCCCGCCCGTGTAGATCCGCTCGCCCGAGCCGCCCAGGCGCACGATCACGAATCGCGTCGGCGGCTTGCCGCGCAGGGCCTCGTGCAGGTCTCCGCCGAAGTACGGCGCGGTCTCGCCGTCGGTGAAGAGGAGAACCAACCGTCGCCGGATGCCGTCGGAGAAGAAATTGTCGCCGGCGAATGTGTCGAGCGCGGCGAACGTCGTCGCGGTGTCGTTGAATCCCTTCGGCGGCGGTCGGTTGACGCCGACCGTGTCCGAGAGCGCATTGGCGAACACCTCCTCGCTGCTCGTCGGGAAGACGTTTGGCAGGACACGGTCCGTCATCGTCGCCACACCGGACGGAATCTCGCGCAACGAGTTGCGCAGGCGGCGCGCGGTCGCGACCGCACGCTCGAGGCGCGTCGGCCTGTGTCGTCCGGTGGCAGCGCGCATCGACTCCGACGTGTCGAAGACGTAGAACACCTGCGCGTCGGTTCGCACGTGCGCGACGCGCGTCGACTGCAGCACCGGTTGCGCGAGCGCCAGCCCGAGCAGCACCGGAGGAACCGCCAGAGCGAGCAGGGTCAGCGCACGTGACCGCGCGACCGGAGCTTCGAGCGCGAGCGCGCGGCGGGCGCGCCGGGCCTGCCGCTCGTTCAGGGCGAGCGCCGCGAGCGGGACGAGGGCTCCCGCTGCGAGCAGGCCGCCGAGCGGTGTGAGGAACGTGAGGTGCACTACTAGTAGCCGTGGCCGGCGGGCCGGGCGCCGGACCCCCGGTGCCCCAGGCGCTCGCTGCCGCCGGGCTGGGGGCTCCCTTTCTGCGGCGCCGGAAGCGGCCGGCGCAGCATCAGCTCGAGGTTCCGCTGTGCGTTGTCGTTGTCGGGATCGAGCCGGGCGGCGTTCGTGAACTGCAGCTGCGCCTTTTGCTCAGGCGTCTGCAGGTTCGACGGACCGGTCTGCGTGGGATCGAGGTAAGCGTTGGCGGCCTGGTCCGGCGACGGAGGGTCGGCGTAGAGGAGGACGCCGAGGTCGTCGGCTGCGATCGAGGCGCGCACCGGGTCGCCCCCGCGGGCGAGGCGCACGAGCGCTGCCTCGACGATCGAGCGTTGTTTGTGCCCGGCGGCCGTCGGCTCCTGCGACGCCAGTTGCAACGCCGTCGCCGCCGTCCGCCGGAATGCGAGGTCGTCGTCGATTCCGAGCAGTCGCCGCACGAGGCCGGCCGGCAGCGTCTCGTCCGCCTGCCACGCACGAGGCGTGACAGTCGAGAGCGCCGCCCGCGCATCCGCGTCGTGGACGGCGCGCGACCAGTGCCACGTATCGCGCGCGAGCAGCGTCAGGAACCCGGCTGCGACGACCATCGCGGCCGCGGCGCCGAGCCGGCGGGTCACGCGACCCTCCGTCGCCAGCGCAGCGGCTCGGCCCACCACTCGTTCAGCGCGAGCAGCACGATCGTGAGCACGGCGCACACGGCGAGCCCGGCTGCGAATGCGCCGGTGAGCCGCAGCTTCCCGCGCGCCTCGGCGTCCGTCGGCAGCCGGGCCTCACGGAAGACCGCGTCGGTTCCGAGCAGGCGCTTGAAGAAGTCGGCGTTGGCGGCCGTCGGATCGAGGCCGACGATCTCGAGCGGCACCGACTGCTGCTCGAGCTGCAGGACCGCGTCGGTCAGACGGTTGAGGTCCGTCGGATCGTCCTCGAGATCGCTGATCAGCACGACCGCGCTGCGCTTCGCGTGCTGCTGCTCGAGCATGTGAGCGGCGAGGAAGAGCCCGCTCGAGATCCTCGTGCCGCCCGAGAACCACTGCGCCCACGGGCTGCGCGCGAGCTGGTCGGAGCCGTTGCCGCCGCCGGTCGGCGGGGCGAAGAACCGCAGCAACGGTCTCAGCTCCACCGCAGGCGTGCCGGGCGGGAGCGCCTCGTAGGCGACGTCGGAGAAGAGGACGAGGCCCAGGCGGCTCCGCGATGCCGCGACCGTCGCGAGCGTCTGCTCGATTCTGAAGTACGTGTCCGGACGGACGCTCGAGGAGACGTCGAGCACGACGACTCCGGTCGTGTTCGCGGGCAGGAACCGCCTGCCCGCCGTACGCGGCGCCAGCAGGACCGCGCCGACGGCTGCTGCGACGAGCGCGACTGCGAGCACCAGCCGCACGACCCGCGTGCGGCGGGCGGCGCGCTCGAGCTGCCCGGGATCGGCGAGACGTAGCGCCCGCACGCTACCGCGCACCGTTCGACCTGACTTCCTCGGCGAGCTCGGCCACCGTCTCGGGTGACGGGCCGCGCTCCGACCACGCCAGTCGTTCTGCGGAGCCCGCTTCCACGACGGCGCGCCGCCGTCGCAGCTCCACGGCAAGCCGCTCGAGCGCCTTCCGGCTTTCCGCGACCTCGCCGTGCGCGGCCGCGTGCTCGGCGAGCGCGAGCGCGCGCTCGATCGGCGTCAGGTGGGAGGGGATGCGCGGGCCGCGGAACGCCCGAGTGTCGCCTCGGACGACGGAAGCGACCAGCCAGCCGGCGCCGAGCAAGAGCAGCGCCGCCCCGCCGAGCGCGAAGGCGCCGAGCAGATTCGGCGAGATTGCCCACGACACGGGCGTCGGCGTGAGCGTGGCCGCTGCCTGTGGGGTGGAGAACGCGATCTCGTCCGCGGTCAGCCGCGACTGCACGCCGAAGACCGGCCATGCGACCCGCAGCTCGAGCGCGTGTCCGTCGCGTTCGCGTGCGGTGGCCTGCGCGGGGTTCAGCTGCTCGGCGGTCGCCGCTCCGCGCGCGCGACCCGCGAGGCCGCGTGGCACGCACGCGCGCGAGATGCACTGGATCGCGTAGCGAAAGTCGACGATAACGGAGCGCCCCGGGCCGTCGACGACGCGTCGCACCGCCGAGCGGATGCGGAACGGCCGGAGGTCCGCCTTCAGGTCGACGCTGGCTGGATCGACCAGGCGCGGATCGACAATGACCTCGGCCTGTGCCGTCAGCACCTGCCCGAAGAGCGACCGAGCGGGAGAGACCTGCGTGCGGACCAGTGTCCGTACCGGCGCGTAGGCGCCGCCCTCGCCGCGCCACCAGCCGCGCGCGACGACGCCGACGAGCACGACGACGGCCGCGACCGTCAGCACGCCGACCGCCGTGACCGCGATCCTCCCGCGCGTCACAGCGACCCCCGCCCCGCGAGCCGCGCCTGCGCCCAGTCGAGGAGCACGCCGTGCACGGCGCGTTCGGCCGCGTCCCCGCCGAGCACCGGATCGAGACCGAGTCGGATGAAGTCGCGCTGCAGCGCGACGAGCCGCGCCTCGTTGGAGCGCCGGCGCTCCTCCACCTCCCGCGGCTGCAGGCGCACGCGCCGCGTGCCGGCGCCGCGCGCGTCGGCAAGCGACACGACGACGCCGTCGATCGCCGGGAAGCTCTGCTCCCAGAGCGGGTCCTGCACGATCACCGGGACGACGTCCCAGCCACGGTCGAC
>JABFWJ010000240.1 GCA_013362295.1 Thermoleophilia bacterium | reverse complement strand
GCCGCCACCACCTTCGGCGCGAGCTCGGCGAGCCGCGCCTGCGGGATCCACTCGTAGTGCACGTCGGCACCGACGGACTCGACGGTTGGCGCGTCGAAGTGCCCGCGGACGATCTCGGCCAGCACCGTCGGTTCGCCGCGTCCGTCCTCGGCGCGGGCTGCGAGGCGCAGCACTTCCCGGCCGAGCATCTGGGCTCCGCCCCAGTCCCCGGTCTCCCACCCGAGCGACGGGTACCGCGCGATGCGTCCCCTGGACGCGCGCCCGACGACGTTGATGCCCGCCCCGCAGATCACCGCGACGGCATCGGGCGCGTCGGTGCCCGCGCGCAGGAGCGCGAACGTGTCGTTATCGACCATCCGCGAGCTCGCCCAGCCGCGGCCGTCGATTGCGCGTTCGAGGCTATCGATGTCCGACGGCACGTCGGCGCCGCAGAGAAAGAAGACGGCCTGCTCGACCGGCAGCGGTGCGCCCGTCTCCGCGATCAGCGCGCCGATCACGTCGGCGACGGCCTCGGCGCCGACGGCGTGCGAGTTCGTGCCGGGCCCGCTGATCGTCGAGAGGATCTCGCCCTCGGTCGTGGCGACGAGCAGCGCCGTCTTCGAATTGCCGCCGTCGACGCCGAGGATCAGGCCCATGCCGGGTAGGGCGCGGTTGGCGTCAAGCCCTTGCAGGGTCCGTCTCGTGCGGATGCAAAGAGACGCTCACGTCGCCGCCTGAGCGTCGGGGCACGTCGGCGAAGCCTGGATGCGGTGTCCGGGTGATCACGAGCGCGTCTGGTTTGGATCGCGTGGCCTCGGCATACACCACGGGCGGCAGTTCGTGCAAGAGCACGATGCCCAACCGCGGAGGTCGGTGGACGGATCACCCTGACGGTCGACCCCTCGCGCGTGTACTACTTCTCGCCGGAGACCGGCGAGGCCTGCTCGGCCGGTCGCTCGTCGCCGCGTAGTCGACCGCCGCGTAGTTGATCCGCCATACGGAGTACACCCGCGCCCGCCTGGCGCAGACGTCGGAACGCCTGCGGGAACGCCTGTACCCCGAAACGCGCGATCCTGACGAGCTGCTCGTCGCGGGGCCGGTCGACCGCATCCCTTACGCCGAGGCGACCACGCTCGCCTACCGGCCGGCGGAGCTCGGCGAGCGCCTCGGCCCGCTCTGGGCGACGTACTGGTTCCGGCTCGGCGCGTCCGTCCCGGACGAGTGGCGCGGCCGCCGCGTCGACCTGCTCTGGGCGACGACCGCAGAGACGACGCTCTGGCGGGACGATCACGCCCTGCAGGGCTTGCACGGCGTGCGCTTCGACCAGCGTCCCGAGGCGACACTCATCCGCAAGGCGCAGGGCGGCGAACGGCTCGAGCTCGCACTCGAGCTCGCATGCAACGGGCTCTTCGGGCAGCTCGACACGCCTCCGGAGGTCACGCGCTGCCAGATCGCGCTCTTCGACGAGGAGGCGTGGCGGCTCTACCACGACTTCGAGTTCCTCCGCGCGCTCGAGGCGTCCGACACGCTCGAGCCGGGCTGGGCCGGCCGCCTGCGCGCCGAGCTCAACCGCTTCTGCAACGAGCAGGACACGGCGATCCTGGCCGCGCTCTACCAGCACCACAACGGGACGCGCGTGCACGAGATCTCGGCGATCGGGCACGCGCACATCGACACCGCCTGGTTGTGGCCGCTCGCGGAGACGTACCGCAAGACCGTGCGCACGTTCGGCAGCCAGACCCGCTACATGGACGAGTATCCGGAGTACCGCTTCGCCTGCTCGCAGGCGCAGCAGTACGCGTGGATCAAGGAGCGCGACGGCGAGCTCTGGCAGCGCATTCGCGACAAGGTCGGGAGCGGACAGTTCATCCCGGTCGGAGGAAGTTGGGTCGAGCCCGACTGCAACATTCCGTCGGGCGAGTCGCTCCTCCGTCAGTTCATCCACGGCCAGCGGTTCTTCGAGGACGAGTTCGGAGTGCGCTGCCGTGAGTTCTGGTCGCCCGACGCATTCGGCTACTGCAACCAGCTGCCGCAGCTGATGCGGCTCGCGGGCATGACGCGGTTCCTCACGCAGAAGCTGTCGTGGAACCGCTTCAACCGCCCCGACTCACACACGTTCACGTGGCAGGGAATCGACGGGAGCGAGGTGCTCGGGCACTTCCCGCCCGCCGACACGTACAACAGCGACGTCACGGTCGGCGAGCTGCTGCGCGCACAGCGCGAGTTCAAGGACCACGAGTCGAGCGGACACAGCCTGCTCGTCTTCGGGTACGGCGACGGCGGCGGCGGTCCGACACGCGCGATGCTCGAATCGCTGCGTCGCGCCGCGGACCTGCAGGGAGTGCCGCGGACGCGCACCGCGACGAGCAACGAGTTCTTCGAGAAGCTCGAGGCGGAGGACGCCGACCGGCCCGTCGTGGTCGGTGAGCTCTACTTCGAGTATCACCGCGGCGT
>JABFWJ010000314.1 GCA_013362295.1 Thermoleophilia bacterium | reverse complement strand
CGAGCGCCGCGCCGCCGAGGTCGGCGTGCCGTTGCACGTCGGCTACTGGCGGCGCTTCGTGCCCGCGCTGCGTGAGTTGCAAGCGCAGCTCGCGTCGGGCGCCCTCGGCGAGCTCGAGCTCGTCGCGTGTGCGCAGTGGGACGAGCGACCGCCGCCCGCCGCGTTCAGGGACCCCGCTTCGAGCGGCGGCATCGTCGTCGACATGGGCGTACACGAGTTCGACGAGCTGCGCTGGCTGACGGGTCAGGAGATCGTCTCGGTCACCGGCGTCGCATCGGAGGCGGCGGTGAACGGTGACCCCGACGGCGTTGCCCTCGCCCTCGCTCTCGCGGGCGGTACGACCGCCCTCGTCTCACTGCTGCGGCGCCATCCTCCCGGCGACCTCTGCCGCGTCGAGATTGTCGGCACGAAGAACGTCGCGAGGCTCGACTTCCTCGCGCCCGACGACGGCGAGCGCGTTTTTCTCGACGCGCTCCGTGCGCAGGCCGCCGACTTCGCGTCGTCGATCGCCGGTCAGCCGTCGGCCGGGGCGACACCGGATGACGCGGCGCGCGCGCTCGAGGTCGCCGAACGGGCGCGCGCGACATTGAGCGTCGCCAGGTAGGTCTTGCGCACCGTGCCGCGCCGCTCGGCGCGCCGGTGGATGCGGCCGAGCAGCTCCGCGCGCGTCGCGTCGGGGAGCGCACGGTGGCCGGAGTACGTTTCGAGCACCGCGACGTACTCGTCCGCGGTGTACGTGACGTCCCAGAGGTAGCGGCGCGCGGCGACATTCTCGAACAGACCGCTCGCCGCGACCTCGTCGCTCAGGTCCGCGATCGCGTCCGGGTGCGACGGCGCGCCGGCCTTCGTGCTCGGCTCGTCCGGGACGACAGCGTCGTAGTCGTCCTGCACCTCGACGAAGAAGTCGTCACCGTCGGGCGGGAGGACGTGCTGCGTCCCAACGACGGCGAGCATGCCGCCGTCGCGTAGGACCGACGCAGAGCGCTCATAGCGCGCGACCGGGTCGATCCAGTGGAAGGCAGTGAACGCGACCACCGCGTCGAACTGGCTGTTCTCGGGTCGCCACGTCTCGAAGTTCTCGTTGAGCACCTCGACATCCGGGAAGCGCGCGAGCTTCCGGCGCGCCGTCGCGGCGAGTTGCGGCCCGAGCTCGACGCACGTGATCCGGTAGCCGCGCTCCGCGAGCGGGACGGTCGCCTGTCCGGTTCCGCAGCCGATCTCGACGATGCGGCCGCCGGCGGGCAGCTCGGCGAGGGCCACGAGGTCGTCGAACACCGCACGCGGATACCCCGGCCTGGCGCGGTCGTAGAGCTCGGCGACCTGGTCGAAGGTCTCGCGCACGCCTGGATCGTGCCGAACCGCTCCGGGCCCCGGTGCGAATGACGAGCCGATGGCCCGCTGGACGAGAGCACTGACGCGCGCGGAATGGATCCGACTCTCCGGCTTCGGGGCGGCCGTCCTGTTCCTGCACCTGCTCGGGTCGGGTCTCTTCCTCTTCTACTCCCGCCACAACCCCGCGCTCGCGGGCCTCGGCTCGCTCGCGTACACGTTCGGGCTCCGGCACGCGTTCGACGCCGATCACATCGCCGCGATCGACAACACGACGCGGAAGTTCCTGCAGGACGGTCGACGTTCGCTGGGGGTCGGCTTCTTCTTCTCGCTCGGCCACTCCACGGTCGTGTTCTCGCTGGCGACCGGCCTCGCGGTCGCGGCGAAGACGGCGAACTCGCGCATCCCCGGGTTCCGTCACGTCGGCGGCGCCGTCGGCACGTCGGTGTCGGGCACGTTCCTGCTGCTGATCGGGGTCCTCAACCTGCTCGTGCTCCTCGACGTGCTCGGCGTCTTCCGCGGGATGCGGCGCGGGGTCTACGACGAGCAGCAGCTCGGGGAGGCCCTACAGAACCAGGGGCTGATGAGCCGGTTCTTCCTCAAGCGCATCGGGGACCGGATCGACACGAGCTGGAAGATGTATCCGCTCGGCATCCTCTTCGGGCTCGGCTTCGACACGGCGACCGAGGTCGGGCTGCTCGCGATCGCCGCCGGCGCGGCGACGCATGCCGTCCCGTTCCTCGCGATCGTCTCGCTGCCGCTGCTGTTCGCCGCCGGCATGAGCCTGATGGACACGCTCGACGGAGCGTTCATGAGCCACGCCTACGGCTGGGCGTTCTCGAACCCGATCAGGAAGGTCTACTACAACATCACGGTCACGAGCCTGTCGGTCGCGGTCGCGCTGATCATCGGGACGATCGAGCTCCTGCAGGTCACGGCGGCGCAGCTCTCGCTCGGCGGCGGCTTCTGGACATTCCTCGACACGCTCGACTTCGGGAAGATCGGCTACGTCGTCGTCGGGCTCTTCGTCCTGACCTGGGCGTTCTCCGTGATCGTGTGGAAGGCCCGCCGCATCGAGCTCCGCTGGGGCGAGCTCGTCGGGCGCGAGTAACCGAAGCCGAATCAGCTTGTGCGCCGGCCTGGCGAGCGTTGCTGGAATCCCGTCAGAGGAGCGATAGACTCGACGGATGTTCCGTGATCTCTGGGATCGGCTGATGGGCCGCCGCCGCGAGGAGATCGTCCGACGCGAGACGGACCGGGAGCGCATGAGTCCTTCGGAACGTCATCGCTTCACCGAAAGCGTCGACGACATTCAGGCAGACGAGTTCGTCGGCGAGCACCTGGGCGGTGTCCCGGCAGATCGGTTGTCGGGCGAGGACGAGCCGCCGCGCGGCACCTGAGCCGCCGCCTGGGCCAGCGTTCGAGGAGGCACTCCGAACGAACCGAGTTAGTGATGAGTCAACACAAAGTTGTCGCGGCGCGGGCGCAAACGGACTTTGTGTTGAGTCAACACAAAGGCATGGCAGCGGTCGAGCCGCGTCCAAACCACTAGCGGATGACGAAGACGCATAGCTTGAACCTCGGTGCTCGGCTGATCAACCGCGTGTTCCGGCTGATGACCAGGCTCGGCCTTGGCGCGTCCTACCGCTACATCCTCACGGTGCCGGGCCGCAAGACCGGACGCCTCATATTCCACGCCCGTCGATGTGATCGAGGTCGCCGGCGACCGCCGGGTGGTTGCCGGCTTCGGGCCAGCTAGCTGGGTGCGAAACGCACGGGCCGCCGGCGAGGTCACGCTCGACGAGGCAGCCGCGCCGGCCGCCATCCCGGTGCTCCGAACCTATATCGGGGAGATCAAAGTGACGCGTCCGTACTTCAACGCGAACCCGGAGTCACCCGACGACGCGATCGCTGCCGAGCTTCAGCGGCACGCCGTGTTTCGCCTAGCTCCAACTCATCAGGTAGCCGAGGCAACGGCGGGCTGATCTGGGCCAGTTTCCTCGATACACCCTGTGGGGCCCCGACTAAGTGTTGAGTCAACACAAAGTTTCGGAGGCGTCAGCCAGCTTTGTGTTGAGTCAACACAAAGTGCAGGCCGCTCGGCTGCGCCAGCGTGCGGGAGCGTCCCCGACCGCTGGCGGCCAGTCAAGATGTTTTCGTGCTTCTCGTCGTCATTAGCGGCCCGATCGCCAGCGGTAAAACGACGCTCGGACGGGCGGTTGCGCGTGAGCTAGCGGCCGTAGGCAACCAAGCCGCCCTGGTTGATCTCGATCTTGTGTACGAGATGCTCGATCCGAGTGAAGGAGCTAAGACCGACCGCGGAAAATGGACACGGGCGCGGCGTGTTGCAGCGCGCCTGACGGATGTGTTGTTCGCCGAAGGTCTCGCGGTCATCGTCGAGGGTGAGTTTCTGACCGCTCGAGAGCGCCACGAGTTCGACGAGGCGCGGGAGACGCGGGTCGAACCTCTTTTCGTCACTCTGCGGATCTCCTTCGATCTCGCACTTCAGCGCGTGCAGCTTGACCCGCGACGCGGATTGTCCCGAGATCCGCGGTTCCTGCGAGGTCACTACGAGGCGACGGCCGCGACTGTCCGTAATGCCCCGCGCGGCGATCTGGTTCTCGACACCGGGCGGCTCGGGATCGCGGAGGCGGCGGGCATCGTCGCCGAGTGGGCGCTGCAACGCCCTTAAGCGGAAGAGCCCGTGTAACGAGAGGGCGCCCAGCCTGGGCGAGCGTTCCGGACCGTTATGCTCAGAACGAGTCGATGAGGGCGGTCGCCTCGCTGCACTCGAAGCAGACACAGACGTACACGAGCCCCACATCAGCGATGCAGAACTCGTCGTTGATGGAATCGAGCTGACCGTAGAAGGTCATCTTCTCGCGGCATTGCGGACACGTTGGGTACTCAACCGGCTGGATCGCCGTTGGACGCCCGCCGAGCTGGTGGCGCGTCCCGGCCTCCGGCCCTGCCCACTCGAATCCAGGCATTGCAGATGCCGCGTCGTTCATCGGTTCCGGCACCAGGCGAAACGGTGGGATTTCCGCCACGGCCCGGACGATAGCCGCGTCGCGCGAGAATCGAGATTCGTGGGTTGCGCGAGCGACGCCAGAGTCTTACGGCCGGCGGCGGGTACTTCGCCGTGCGTCTGCGGCGAGTCTTAGATCCCGCCAGTCGGTGACCGCCAGCCAAACGGAGTCCACGAGCCCTTCAATCGTTCCGTCGGAGCATGTGAGCACGTCGTCCACGACCTCGTCAGGCGGGCTCGGCTCGCCGTATAGGTCGTGCCAGCCGATTTCCATCAGCCGGATCACGCGAGCGACGCGCTCGACCGTTGCGTCAGCGGCCCCGAAAATCTCTACGACACGTGGCCGGATTGCCTCGAAACGCTCTTGGCTCCCAACGGCCACGGACTGATCATCCCAGAGGCGTTCGGCTGGGCGCGTGTCCTCTCACTTGATCACTCGTGGTGGGTTGAATCGCAGCGGCCGGCCCGCCGAGGCTCGGGTAATCGATCCGTCGCGCCTTCCTCGTCGTTGCTACCGCGAGAGCGCCTCCTCCACCGCCCGCGCCGTCAGGACCCGGCTCAGGTGCCGGCGGAAGTCGGCGCTCGCGAAGCTGTCCGCGGGCGGGCTCGTCCCCTCGTCGGCCTTCGCCGCCGCAGCTTCCACCGAGTCGGTCGAGGCGCCGGCGAGTGCCTGCTCGACCGCGGTCGCTCGCAACGGGGTCGGGCCCATGTTCGTGAGCCCGATGCGGGCGGCCTCGATGCCGCCGTTCGCGGATTCGACGACCGCCGCGACGCCGACCGTGGCCCAGTCGAGCGCGCGCCGGCGGAACTTGATGTACGACCAGTGCGCCGCTTCCGTCTTCGGGATGCGCACCTCCGTGATCAGCTCGTTCGGGGCGAGCGCCGTCTCGTAGAAGCCCTTGAAGAACTCCGCGGCGTCGATCGTCCGCTCGCCGTTCGGCCCGCGCGCGACGATCTGCGCGTCGAGCGTGAGGGCGATCGTCGCGAGGTCGCCCGCCGGGTCGCCGTGCGCGAGCGAGCCGCCGATCGTGCCGCGATGACGCACCTGGCGGTCGCCCACGAGCCCGGCCGTGTAGGCGAGGATCGGGCAGTGCTCCTGCACGAGCGGGTCGTTCGCGAGCTCATGGTGGCGGGTCAACGCACCGATCCGCAGCAGCGGACCGCTGCCGTTGCTCACGCCGGCGAGGGCGGAGAGGCGGCCGATATCGACCAGCGCCGCCGGCCGTGCAAGCCGGAGCTTCATCAGCGGCAGCAGGCTGTGACCGCCGGCCAGCAGCTTCGCATCGTCGTTGCCGTCGAGCAGCTCGATCGCGTGCTCGACCGACTCTGCGACTTCGTAGTCGAACCGTGCAGGGATCATGACCGTGCCTCCTGAATTGCGCGCCACACTCGCTCGGGGGTCGCCGGCCGCTCGACGTTCTTCACGCCGAGCGGCGAGAGCGCATCGACGATCGCGTTGATCACCGCGGGCGGCGCGGCGATCGTGCCCGCCTCGCCGATGCCCTTCACCCCCATCGCGTTCGTCGGGCTGGGAGTGACCGTGTCGTGCACCTCGAACGGCGGCAGCTCCGGCGGGCCCGGCACCAGGTACGTCGTCATCGTTCCCGTGACGAGGTTGCCCTCGTCGTCGTAGCGCGCCTCTTCGAAGAGCGCTTCGGCGATGCCCTGCGCCACGCCGCCGTGCACCTGGCCCTCGACGAGCATCGGATTGAGCTGCACGCCGCAGTCGTCGACGGCGATGTACCGCACCGTGTCGACGGAGCCGGTGTCGGGATCGACCTCGACGACACAACAGTGGGCGCCGTTCGGCCAGCTGAAGTTCGGCGGGTCGTAGAGCTCCGTCGCACCGAGGCCGGGCTCCATCCCGTCGGGCAGGTTGTGCGCCGTCCACGAGTTGAACGCGAGCCCCTTGATGTTCGCGGAGCGGTCGGTGCCCTTCACCGTGAAGTTGCCGCCTTCGAACTCGAGATCTTCCTCCGCACATTCGAGCTCATGCGCGGCCAGCGTCCGCGCCTTGGCGATGATCTTCTCGCCCGCCCTGTGCAGGGCGACGCTGCCGACCGCGACGCCGCGGCTGCCGTAGGTGTCCATGCCGAGCGGCGAGACCTGCGTGTCGCCGTGCAGCACCTCGACGTCGTCGTAGTCGACGCCGAGCTGGTCGGCCACCACCTGCGCGAACACGGTCACCGAGCCCTGGCCGTGCGGCGACACGCCCGTCACCACCCGGACCGTTCCCGTCGGCATGAACTCGATCGTCGCCGCGTCCCAGCCGCCGGCGCCGTAGTTCAGCGCCGCCAGGACCCGGGTCGGCGCCAGGCCGCACATCTCGTTCCACGTCGAGAAGCCGACGCCGAGCAGCTTGCGGTCGCCCCGCTCACGACGCGCTTTCTGCTCGGCCCGCAGCGCGTCGTAGTCGAGCACCTCGAGGCACTTGTCGAGCGTCCCGTGATAGTCCGCGGAATCCACCGTGAGGCCGCTCGCGATCGTGTAGTTCGGGAACTTGTCCTTCGCGATGAAGTTCTTGCGCCGGAGCTCCACCGGATCCATGCCCAGCTCGCGTGCGAGCGCGTCCATCGACCGCTCGATCGCGTAGGTCGCCTCGGGCCGCCCCGCGCCACGATAGGCATCGGTGAACGTGTTGTTCGTGAACACGTTCGTGTACTGGAAGTCGTACGCGTCGCACTCGTAGCAACCGTGGTAGAGCCATGCCCCGAGCATCGGGATGCCGGGCGCGACGAGGCGCAGGTACGCGCCCATGGACGCCGTGAGGTTCACTCGCACCGCCTTGAGCACGCCGTCGCGGGTCGCCGCGAGCTCGATCTCCTGGATCATCTCGCGACCGTGGAGCGTGGCGAGATAGCCCTCAGAGCGCTCCTCGATCCACTTCACGGGCCGGCCCAGTTTCCGCGCGAGCGCGAGGCAGATCGCATCCTCCGGATAGATCTCGAGCTTGGAGCCGAAGCCCCCGCCGACGTCGGGCGCGACGACGCGCAGCTTCGCCTCGGGGATCCCGCACGTAATCGTCAGCGTCGTGCGCAGGATGTGCGGGATCTGCGTCGCCGAGTACACCGTGTACTCGCCCATCGGCGCGTTCACGTCGACGACGACGCCGCGCGGCTCGATCGCGTTCGGGATCAACCGCGCGAGGCGGTACTCCTGCTTGATCTTCACCAGTTGGGGATCGTCGAAGAACGGCGCCGTCGGTCCACGCCGCGGGACCGGAGAATCGCGCTCCAGGATCCACGAGCCGGCGTTGTTCGTGCCGAACTCCTCGTGCACGATCGGAGCGTCCGGTTCGAGCGCCGCCCTGATGTCGGTGACGGCGGGGAGCTGCTCCCAGTCGACGTCGACGAGCTCGATCGCGTCCTTCGCGAGCGCGCGGCTCTCGGCCACCACAACCGCGACCGGATCGCCGGCGTACCGTGCCTTGTCCTTGGTCAGGGGATGGTGAGGCGGATTCTTCACCTCGTCGTTGATCGGCCAGGCCATGAACAGCGGCGCTGCGAACTCGAGCTCGTCGCCGGTGTAGACCGCGACGACGCCCGGCAGCTCGCGCGCCTTGGCGACGTCGATGCCGTTGATTCGCGCGTGCGCGAACGGGCTGCGCACGAGGCCGACCCACAGCATTCCGGGCACGGTGATGTTGTCGACGAACCTCGCCCGTCCGGTGATCAACTCCGCGTCTTCCTTGCGGAGCTGGCTCGTGCCGATGACCTTGCTGGTGCGTTC
Source organism: Thermoleophilia bacterium (assembly GCA_013362295.1). GTDB lineage: Bacteria > Actinomycetota > Thermoleophilia > Gaiellales > Gaiellaceae > PALSA-600. The sequence continues at coordinate 1,247 of JABFWJ010000314.1, read as the reverse complement.
GGTAACGCTCATCTCGACCTCAGGCTCCCGCCACGGCCTGCACGGCCTTGACGATGTTGTGGTAGCCGGTGCAGCGGCAGAGGTTGCCCTCGAGCCCGTAGCGGATCTCCTCGTCGCTCGGGTCGGGATGTTCCTTCAGAAGGCTCGTCGCCGCCATGATCATCCCGGGCGTGCAGTAGCCGCACTGCAGCGCATGGTTCTCGTGGAACGCCCGCTGCATCTCGTGCAGATCGCCGTTCGATTGCAGGCCCTCGATGGTCGTCACCTCGCGACCGTCGGCCTGGACTGCGAGGACGGTGCACGACTTCACCGACTCCCCGTCGAGGTGGACCGTGCACGCGCCGCACGTCGTGGTGTCGCAGCCGACGTTCGTGCCGGTGAGGCCGAGCTGCTCGCGCAGCGCATAGACGAGGAGCTGCCGGGGCTCGACGTCGAGCTCCCGGCGAACGCCGTTGACGGTGATCGCGATGCTTCTCACAGCGAACCTTTCTCTCGAAGGCCGGTCTCTCGAAGAGCGGAGTCGCGCTCGCCGAACGACGCTACTACAGCGCCCCAGCTAGGGTAAAGCGGTGTCTTTCGCGAGCCCGGACGACGCCCAGTCCGCCCTTCGCGCCGAGTCGTACCTCGCCGATCGCAGCCTCGCGGTGTCCCTCTACCTCGCGCTCACGATGCGGCGTCCGCTGCTCCTCGAAGGCGAGCCCGGGGTCGGGAAGACCGAGGTCGGCCGCACCCTCGCGCGCGCACTGGGTGCGGAGCTGATCCGGCTGCAGTGCTACGAGGGCATCGACGCAAGCCAGGCGCTGTACGAGTGGGACTACGCGCGCCAGCTCCTCTACGCGCGGCTCCTGCAGTCCGAGGACGCCGATCCGGATGCGACCGTCGACCAGCTCTACGGGCCGCGGTTCCTGCAGGAGCGGCCCGTGCTCGCCGCGGTGCGCGCGGGTGCGCGCGCCGTGCTGCTCGTCGACGAGCTCGATCGCGCGGACGACGAGTTCGAGGCGTTCCTGCTCGAGGCGCTCTCCGACTCGGCCGTGACGATCCCGGAGATCGGCCGTGTCGGCTCGGAGGACGGCAGCCGGCCCGCCGTCGTGATCACGTCGAACCGCACCAGGGAGCTGCACGACGCGCTGAAGCGGCGCTGTCTCTACCACTGGATCGACTACCCGGATCCCGTGCGCGAGGCGGAGATCATCCGGCTGCGCGTCCCGGCCGCGAGCGACCGGCTCGCGCGCTCCGTCGCGACCGCG
>JABFWJ010000302.1 GCA_013362295.1 Thermoleophilia bacterium | reverse complement strand
AGCCGCTCGGCCGCTACCTGCTCGAGCTCGAGGCCGACCTCGCCGAGGGTCAGTCGTGGTTCGGGGAGCCGGGGAGCGCCGAGCTCGTCGATTGGGAGCCGGTGCTCAGCCGCGCCGGCGTCAAGGTAGCTCCGCACCGGATCGCGGCCGCCTACCTGGAGCTCGCCGTGCTCGTCCGGGCGCTCGAGGGCCTGTCCGCGACGGTGCGCTGGCGGTCGACGATCGATGCCGGCTCGCTCTGGGCCGGGCTCTTCGACCTGCGCGAGAACCTGCTCGGCCGGGCGCTCGACGACCTGCGCGCGATCGCCGCCTGACCGTTCGCGGACGGTCGGAGTGCTGGCTCAGCGGCCGTCGATGTGGCGCTGCAGCCCGACGAGTGGGGCCAGCCGGCCGACCCGCTGCAGGGTCCGGCGCCGCAGGTACCGGCGTCGCCGGGGGGCGGGATCACGCTTGGGCTTGACGATGCTTCCGTTCATCCCGTCGCGAAAAACCTTGCGTCTTGTCCAAAGTTGGCGTAGATATATGTACTACAGCCGAGAGCCGAAACATCGGCTGTCGCCCAACGTACTGCGGATACTGCGGAGAACCAGTGTTTTGACGCGCGTCGTTCTCGTCGACGATCATCCACTCTTCATCCAGGCCTTGCGAGCGGCCGTCGAACGCGCGGGAATCGACGTCGTGGGCACGGCCAGCCGCGGCGACGAGCTCATGGAGCTGATGGGCACCGTGGAAACCGACGCGGTGCTCCTCGACCTGGCGATGCCCGGCCTCGACGGGTACGAGTGCCTGGCCCAGCTGCGGGAGCGGTACCCCAAGGTGCGCGTGATCATCGTCTCGGCGACGGACGACGAGGAGAACATTCGCCGGGCGCTCGACTCCGGCGCCGTCTGCTTCGTGGGCAAGGCGACCGATCCGAACGACCTCGCCGGCGCGGTGCACGTACTCCTGTCGGACTCCATCCACCTCGAGGTGCCACGCGGCGCGCGGCCCGGCCCGGCCGCGAGGGACAAGAACGGCGCCGCCGCCGCCGGACTGCTCACCCCGCGTGAGCTCGAGATCCTGCGCCTGGCGTCGGACGGGTTGTCGAACAGCGAGATGGCGAAGCAGCTGTGGGTCACCGACCAGACGGTCAAGTTCCACCTCTCGAACATCTACCGCAAGCTCGAGGTGAACAACCGCACCGGCGCGAGCCGCTGGGCGCGCGAGCACGGCCTGCTGAACGACGGGGAACCGTCGCAGCAGACGCCGCGGTAACTTAGCCTCTCGACTAGTTGAGCGCTCTCGTGGCGCACGCGAGAATCGGGTAGTGCTGGCCTGTACCGAGTGTGGCAAGACCGCTGATTCGTTCGAGCTCGGGTGGTCGGTGTTCAGCCTCGATGACCCGGACGCGCCGGGGGAGCAAACCCTGGTGACGTACTGCGCCGAGTGTCTCGCGCGAGAGTTCGGCGGACTGCTCCGCTGGCTCACCTACAGCGGCCCCGAGAATTAGCCGAACGGCTAGTTGGGACCGCCGCCGTGCGGTCGATAACGACCCCATGACCTACTTCCGCCTTCGCCTCGCGCGCCGGCTCGGCCTACTCGGCCCGACGCTCCGCTGCGAGCGCCGTGTCGACGAATGGGTCCGGCGCGGCGTCCCGGCCCGTCGGCTCCCCCGGCTGGGGGAAGCCGGGCCTCGGGCGTAACGACAATCCTCACCCTGTGAGCCACTGCGGCGGCGACGTGGCGTCCGTTGCGAGCACGGACGACGCGAGGCGGTATAGAACACTGATCGAGCAGCTTCCGCTGGTCGTCTACGTCGACGCGCTCGACGCCGCCAGCTCCAACATCTTCACGAGCCGCCAGGTCGAGCCGCTGCTCGGATACACGACCGCGGAATGGGCGAGCGACGCGGAGCTCTTCGTGCGCGCGCTGCATCTCGACGACCGCGACCGCGTGCTCGCCGCGCACGCGCACACCCACGCCACCCACCAGCCGCTCAGCGTCGAATACCGGCTGATCGCGAAGGACGGACGCGTCGTCTGGATCCGCGACGAGGGCGTCATCGTCCTCGACGAGGACGGCTCGCCGCTCTACCTGCAGGGATACCTCCTCGACATCACCGCGGAGCGTGAGGCGCAGGAGCAGCTTCGCCAGCTTGCCCTCTACGACTCCTTGACCGGGCTCGCGAACCGCGCGTTCTTCCGCGAGCAGTTCCAGTACACCGTCTCGATGAGGAAGGAGCTCGACCATCAAACCGCCCTGCTGTTCCTCGACCTCAACGACTTCAAGCACATCAACGACCACTGGGGCCATGATGTCGGCGACCAGGTGCTCGCCACGATCGGCGCGCGTATCCAGCACACGCTGCGCGCCGGTGACGCGGCAGCGCGGCTCGGCGGCGACGAGTTCGCTGTCGTCGTGCCGTCGATCGCCGAGGCGCAGGAGGCGGTGCGCGTCGCGGAGCGGTTGCTCGAAGCGGTCCGCTGGCCGATCGAGCTCGGCGGTCGCCAGCTGACGCTCGACGTCAGCATCGGCATCTCCCTCGGCCGCGACGTCGAGATCATGCTGCAGGAGGCCGATGCGGCGATGTATCGGGCCAAGGGCCAGCGCGACGTCGGCTACGCGTTCTTCCAGCCCGACCTGGACACGGTCGCCGCGCAGCGATCGAGACGCGTGATCGAGCTGCGCGAGGCGGTGCAGCTCAGCCAGTTCACGCTCGACTATCAACCCGTGATCGATCTCGGGGCGCACGAGATCACCGGGTACGAGGCGCTGCTCCGCTGGCAGCACCCGCAGGAGGGCAAGGTCGCGCCGCTCGACTTCATCCCGCTCGCCGAGGACTCGGGCCTGATCATCCCACTCGGCAAGTGGGTGCTCGCGGAAGCGTGCGGCTACGGCGCGCTGCTCGTCGAGGAGATGGGCCGGGAAGTGCACATGTCGGTCAACGTGTCCGCGGTGCAGCTCCAGCATCCCGAGTTCGTCGCGCACGTCGCCGCGGCACTCGCGGGGTCGGGGTTTCCTCCGCACTGCCTGATCCTCGAGCTCACCGAGAGCGTGCTACTCGCCTCGGGCGCGCACACCCAGCAGCGACTCGCCGCATTGAAGGCGGGAGGCATCACGCTCGCGCTCGACGACTTCGGCACCGGCTACGCGTCGCTCTCGTACCTGCAGCAGTTCCCGGTGGACATCATGAAGATCGACCGCAGCTTCACCGCGACGATCGAGTCGACGACCGCCGACCTCGTGCTGCTCAGGGGCATCGTCGATCTCGGGAACGCCCTCGGCCTCCGGCTCGTCGCCGAGGGCATCCAGACACCCGGCCAGCACGAGATCGTCCGCGAGCTCGGCTGCCACAGCGCGCAGGGCTTCTATTTCGGCTATCCCGAACCCGTCGCGCGACGCAAGCTCGTCGGCCACCGGCACGCTGCACGCGCGTAAATTGGAGCGATGGCGGCGAGCCTCTCGGGGCTGCTCGAACGGATCGCGAACGACCTGGCGACGCGGCGGGCGCCGGCGCGGATGGCGACGAAGGTCGTTGCGATCGACGGACAAGGCGGTGCGGGAAAGAGCACGTTCGCACGGCACCTGGCGGCGTTCCTCGGGAACGCCGAGATCGTGCACACCGACGACTTCGCGAGCTGGGACGACCCGGTCGACTGGTGGCCGCGGATGGTCGACCTCGTGCTCGAGCCGTTGGCCCGGAACGAGGAGGTGTTGCGCTTCGAGGCGACGCCGTGGGAGGCCGGACGGGCGCCGGAATGGGTGGAGATCGGGCCGACACCCGTTCTGCTCCTGGAAGGAGTGACCGCGTCGCGTGCAGCGTTCCATCCGTATCTGACGTACTCGATCTGGATCGAGGCCGCGGCCGAAGTCCGGCTCGCGCGCGGGCTCGATCGCGACGGGCCGGAGTCGCGGCACCAGTGGGAACGCTGGATGGCCTCCGAGGACGAGTACCGCATCCGGGAACGTCCGGACGAGCGCGCCGACCTCGTCGTGAGAGGCGACGCAAACCTCTGGTCGTAATCAGAAGTGCTCCCGATTCGAGCCGTCAGCGGATCGCGATGCGTTGCGGCGGCCAGTACGTCGCGAAGACGTTGCCGATCAGGCTGCCGCGCGGAACGGTGCCCCAGCTGCGCGAGTCGCACGAGTCCGTGCGGTTGTCGCCCATCATGAAGTAGCTGCTTCTGGCGATCCGGACCGGGGCGATCGTCCTCGTGTCCCGGCCGTCCGCGTTCACGTACGGCTCCGAGAGAGGCCGTCCGTCGATGTAGACGCGGCCGGCGCGCTCCTCCCAGGTCTCGCCCGGCAGGCCGATCACCCGCTTGACGTAGACGCCGCCGAGCCCACAGCGGGCCCTGGCGAGCGGCGGCGTCTGGAAGACGAGGATCTCGCTGCGCCTCGGCGCATGCAGCCGCAGGCAGAAGCGGCAGGCGAGGATGCGATCGGAGAAGCTCGCCGTGCAGCCGTCTGCCGGCCGCGCACAGAGGAGGGTTGGTTCCATCGAGCTCGACGGGATCCGGTAGGGATTGACCACCCATTGCTTGACGGCCAAGACGATCACGATCGCGCCGACGATCGTGAGCAGCCAGTCGATCGTGACGCGCCACCGTCGCGGCAGGCCTTTCGTGAGCCGGTCGAGCATCTCGGCACTATACCTAGAACGTCTATGCCATAGAATGTCGAGGTATGGCGCGCGAACAGTACTCGGGCCATCTGGATCTGCTGCTGCTGGCGGCGCTACGCGCCCGGCCGCTCCACGGCTACGCGATCATCGATCAGGTGCGCCGCTCGAGCGGCAACCGCTTCGATTACCCGGAGGGCACGGTCTATCCGGCGCTCCACCGGCTCGAGGACGGCGGCCTCCTGCGCAGCCGCTGGGGTGACGTCGACGGGCGCCGGCGGCGCGAGTACGAGCTCACGGCACGCGGCGTCGAGGCGCTCGCCGAGCAGCGGTCCGAATGGGACCGCTTCACGGCCGGCGTTCGGGCGGTGCTGGAGCAGTGATGGATCCACAGGACTACCTGCGGGCGGTCGCAGGTGATCTCGGCGGAAGCCGTGGCGCGCGCACGCGGTTGCTGACCGAGCTGCGCGACCACATCGAGGACTCGCTCGAAGCCGAGGGTCGTCGCGCGGGCGAGGTCATGGCGCGCCTCGGCGCGCCGGGTGACGTCGTCGCGTCGTGGCAGGCGCACACCGCCGCCGTCCGGGCGCAGAATCGTCGCCGCGCCGCGGTGCTGGCACTCGCGGTGGCGACGACCGTCGCCCTCGGGATCGTCCAGCACGCCTCGGGCCATCGCACACCGCACCAGGTGTGCTCGGCTGCTCCGTCCTCCCACGCGGGCCCCGGAGCGTCACGTCGGCCGACCGGCTGCCGGAGCCTCGGCTGACCGACCGCTGGGCGCAGTGGCTGCGGTGTCGGCGGGACGGCGGTTCCGTGGAGCAGCGGCGGGCGCTGCTCGAGATGCTCGGGCCTGTGCGGGACGAGCTGCTGGAGCTCGCGGCCGTGCAGCGCGGCGATGTGCTGCTCGACGTGGGCTGTGGCGACGGCCTCGTCGGGCTGGGTGCGCTCGAGCGGGGTGCGCACGTCGTCTTCAGCGACATCTCGCAGACCTGCCTGGACGACTGCCGCGCGATCGCGGGCGGCGAGGCCGAGTACCGACTCGCGAGTGCCACCGATCTCGGCGACGTCGCGGCCGATGTCGTCACGACCCGCTCAGTGCTCATCTACGTCGACGACAAGGAGCGGGCATTCAGTGAGTTCTTCCGTGTCCTGCGGCCGGGTGGCCGGATCGCGATCTTCGAGCCGATTAACCGCTTCGGCCTCGAGGAGCGCAAGTCGAGCTGGGGCTTCCGCGAGCTCGCCGGCGTCGAGGAGCTCATGCGGAGGATCGTCGCCGTCATCGACCGCGTGCAGGAAGACGCGGGCGGGCTGGACGCGATGATCGGCTTCGACGAGCGCGACCTGCTTCGCCTGGCCGAGGAGGCCGGGTTCGTCGAACTGCGCCTGACGCTGATCGCGGAGGTGCTGCGTACGCCGCTGGGGCGGACAACCGACTGGAACGTGTTCCTCGACTCGTCGCCCAACCCGCTCGCGCCGACGTTTCGCGAGGCGATGGAAGGCGCGCTCACCGCCGAGGAGATCGAGCGCGTGACGGCCGTGCTGCGCCCACAGGTCGAGCGCGGGGAGGGGTCGACGCGCTTTGCGCGCGCGTTCCTCTCGGGCCGGAAGCCGGGTTAGGTGCCGCCCCAGGCGGCGAGCGGGCCGTCCGTGTTCGGGCTGCCGCCCGACGGCCACGTCACCGGCAGGGCGGTGAGCCCGAGGCCGCTCACAAACCGTCCCGCGCCGCCTGTCCGTGCGTCGCGGAAATGCGGTCCATTGGCGGCGCCGTTCGGCGTCAGGAGCGCCAGCCAGTAGCGCGTCCCGAGAGTGATGGTGAGCGGCCCGAACGCGACATCGTTCCATCCGGTGGCCGGCGCCGCGACGCTCGTGCTCGAGAGGAGCGTGCCGGGCGCGCCGGCGTTGTTCGAGTAGAGCCCGAGGAGCAGGGTCGACGGCAGCGGGGCGTCGAGCCAAACGTGCACCCTGGCGAGCGACCCGGCGGCCACGGTGCCGACGTCGAAGGCCTCGATCGCGCCCGGCAGGTTCGTATCGGTCGGAGTGAACACCGTCGTCGCGCCGAAGAGCACCGACGAGACAGCCGGAACGATCACGGTGTTGCTGACCGTCACGGTGACGGACGCAGAGGTCGTCGTGTTTCCGGACGTGTCGCGCGCGATCGCGGTCAGCGTGTGCGTACCGTTGGACGCGGTCGTCGTGTCCCAGTTGATCGAGTACGGCGACGTGGTGTCCTCGGCAGCGATGCTCGACCCGTCGAGCATGAACGTCACGCCGGCGACGGCGACGTTGTCGCCCGCGTTCGCGCTCACGGCGACCGTTCCGGTCACCGTGCCGGCGGCGGGCGCCGTCAGCGAGACCGTCGGCGGCGTCGAGTCCGCGACCGTCGGCAAAACGGCGGCGTAGTAGACCTCGCCCAGGAAGCTGCGATTGCCGAGCCGGTCCTCGTCGTAGGTGGCCGCGTCGATGATCGCGGCGTCCGTCTCGTGCAGCGGATCCCAGCGGATGCTCGCCGATCCGTCGGCCATCGTCGTGCCGAGCTTCGACTGAGCCGTCCAGCTACCGCCTGCGAACTTGCGGGCGTACGCGAAGTTGATGTCGGTGTCGTGGCCGTTGAAGGCATAGAGGTCGTTGCCGTGGGTGTAGACCTGCGGCGTATGGCTCAGGTAGTCCGGAGGCGTGGCCGGGGCAGCCGTGGCCCCGGGCGGGCTGACGTCCGTCCAGCTGCCGCCCACCTTCTCCATCGCCTTGATCTCGCCGTAGACGGCCGTGCGCCCGGCCGGACCGAAGGTGCCGAGCGACGGCCCGACGTAGAGGACGTACGGGTGGCCGGCGGAATCGGTCGCGATGCTCGGGCCCTGGTCGGCGTTGACGTTGGAGAGGACGGAGCCAGTCGGGACCGTCTCGGGCGCGCTCCAGGTCGCACCCGTGCGGGTCGCGTACTTGATCGTCGACGCCGAGCCGTTGTCTTCCATCCACGAGAGGTGCAGCACGCCGTTCGTGTCGAACGCGAGCATCGGGTGGATCGGGCGGCCGCCCGTCGCGATCGCCACCGGGGTGCTCCACGTCCCGCCGGCACGGTTCGAGTAGCTGAGCGTCGTGTTCGCAGCGCACTTCGTGCTGTCGTCTGCGGGGCAGCCCTTGACCCAGACGACGTGCGGGACGTTCGACGCGTCCAGCGCCATCGCGTAGCGGATCCTGCCGCGGCTCTCCGTCCCGATGCCCGAGTCGATCGTCTCCGTCGGGCCCCAGGTATTGGTGATCGTCGAGAACGTGCGGTACAGGAAGTTCGTGCCGAACGAGTTGTCGTTGAAGATCGCGCGGGCGACGCCGTCGTCGCCGAGCCGGACGTCCACTCCGCCGAACGCGGTGAGGCCGCCGCTACCCGAGACCGGATGATTGGCCGCGTCGGCCTCGGCGAACGCGGACGGCGTGCCGGTCTGGTTCCCCTGATAGGCGCGGATCACGCCGGGGCCCGTCGCTGCGTGCACCGCGTTGTTGACCGCGGCCGAGTCGTCGTTGGCGATGATGTAGACGCGGCCGGCCGAGGTGCGGATGACGTTGCGCGTCGTGGCGTCGACCGAGCCTGGGCCGACGTCGATGATCCCGTTCGTCGCCGTCGCGACCGGATGTGTCGCGTTCGACACGGTCACGTTGACCGACGTCGTGGTGATCGTGTTGAGGACCTCGTCCTTGATCACAGCGGTCAGGGTGTGCGGGCCGTCGGCGGTGACCGTCGTGTCCCAGTTCACGGAATAGGGCGCGGCGACGTCCGGCGTGCCGAGATCGGCGCCGTCCAGCTTGAACTGCACGTTGAGGACGCTGACGTTGTCGTTCGCCGTGGCGGTGACCGCCGTCGTGCCGGAAACGGTCGCGCCTGCGACGGGGGCGGTGAGCGCGCCCGTCGGGTTCGTGATGTCCACGAGCCAGGTGTACGTCGCCGGAGACGGGTCGATGTTGCCTACCGCGTCGATCGCCTCGACGGAGAACGTGTGGCTGCCGTCGCTCAGGGCCGTGTAGCTCTGCGGGCTCGTGCAGGCGGTGAATGTCGCCGCCCCGTCGAGCTTGCACTTGAAGGTGGCGCCGGTCGGCTCCGTCGAGCTGAAGGTGAACGACGCGTTCGCCGAGGCGGTCGGGTTCGCCGGCGCCGAGGTCGTGTCGAGCAGCGTGTCGGGCGGGCCGGTGTCGACCGTCCAGGTGTAGCTGACGCCCGGCAGCGGCGTGATGTTGCCCGCCCCATCCCTGGCGCGGATGTTGAATGTGTGCGAGCCCTGGCCGAGGCCCGTGAAGGTCTTCGTGCCGCTGGTGCCGGTGCCGCACGGAGCGAACGCGTTCGCGTCGACGCGGCACGAGAAGGTTGCCGTCTCGTCGGTCGTCCAGTTGAACGTCGCCGACGTCGAGGCCGACGCGGACGGCGGTGTCGTCGTCAGCGTGGTCGTCGGCGTCGTCTTGTCCTCCGTCCATGAGTAGCTGGCGGGCGTCGGGTCGACGTTGCCGGCTGCGTCGATCGCACGCACGCGGAACGTGTGCCTTGTTTCGGACAGTTGAGCTGCAGGGATCGAGACCGGCGACGTGCACCCAGCGAACGCCGCGGCGTCGAGGCTGCACTGGAATGTGGCGCCCGCCTCGCCGGTGAACGCAAAGGAGGCGGGAAGGTTGCTGGGATCGGGGACGGCGGACGAATCGAGAGTCGTATCCGGCGGCACCGTGTCGACCGTCCAACTGTAGGTTGCCGGAGTCGCGTC
>JABFWJ010000262.1 GCA_013362295.1 Thermoleophilia bacterium | reverse complement strand
ATGTCAGCGCTGCGCGTGTCGACGGCGGCGAGCGAGGTGCGTGCGCTGCCGTTGACGCTGGTGAAGCGGCCGCCGACGTACAACGTCGTCCCGGACCGGACAATTGTGTCGATCTCCCCGTTCGAGGCGAGCCGGAACGCGGAGTCGACGTTGCCGTTGCCGCGAAGGTGGATCACGCCGCGGCGCTCGACCCCGTCCACGAACAGCTCCGAGCCGCGGATGTACCAGCCGCCGGCACCGTCCGACGCCGCGGTCGAGACCGTCCCCTCGATCAGCGGCCGGCGCGCAACCGGCGTGCCCGAGGCGGTGACGTCGACCCACGAGCCGGTCGGGCGCCCGAGCAGCGAGAACTCGCCGCCGATGAACACACCGTTCGCCGTCGGGGCGATCGCGGAGACGGTCCCGTCGGCGATCCAGACGCTTGCCGGCTCGACGGCGTGCGTCGAGCGCGCGGCGCTGACCGCGCAGCAGACGAGCGCGACCGTGGACACGACCACGAGCGCGAGCCGACCCCTTGCCCCCACCGATCGATCATGCCACCGGCCTCGAAGATCGTCCAGAGCTCTACGCGGCGGCGTCGGCGCCGGAGGCGAGCCGGTTGGCCTCGTCCTGCCAGGGGCCGTCCTCGTCGCACAGCTCCGCAGCGAGCTCGCGGGCTCGCTCGATCAGCGCGTGATCCCTGCGCAGCTTCGTGAAGCGCAGGTCGCTCCAGCCGGACTGCTGCGTGCCGAGCAGCTGTCCCTCGCGCCGTAGGTCGAGGTCGATCTGAGCGAGCTCGAAGCCGTCGGTCGTGTCGACCAGCGCCTGCAGGCGGCGGTCGGCCGTCTCCGACAGCTCCTCGACCGGCCGCGAGATGAGCAGGCAGTAGCTCTGCTCGCCCCCGCGTCCGACGCGCCCGCGCAGCTGGTGCAGCTGGGCGAGGCCGAACCGGTCGGCCTCCTGCACGATCATGATCGTCGCGTTCGGGACGTCGACGCCGACCTCGATCACGGTCGTCGCGACGAGCACGTCGAGCTCGTGCTCCTTGAACTGCCGCATCACCTCGCGGCGCTCCGCCGTCTTGAGCTTGCCGTGCAGCAGCCCCACGCGGTAGCCCCTGAGCTCGGCGCGGCGTAGCCGCTCGGCTTCCTCCTCGGCGGCGCGTGCGAGCCGTGTCTCGGACTGCTCGATCAGGGGACAGACGATGTACGCCTGACGGCCGGCGTCGAGGTGCACGCGCAGCCGGCCGTACGCGTCCGACGACCGCTCCGCGCCGACGCGCGCTGTCACGATCGGCTTCCGGTTCGCGGGCGGCTTCGCGATCTCGCTGACCGAGAGGTCGCCGTAGATCGTCAGCGCGAGCGTACGCGGGATCGGCGTAGCCGTCATATGCAGCACATGCGGGCTCTCACGCCCCTGGCCGGTGTCGGCTCCCGCCCAGCGGAGCCGGGCTCCGCCGCCACCTGACGCCGCAGCCGCCACGTCGCCTTCCGGGCCCGTCCAGAGGACTGTGCCCTCCGGCGCCGCGTCGTCTGCGGCGTCCCAGGAACGTGAGGGCCGTGCCTCACTCAGCATCTTGCGCTGCTCGACGCCGAAGCGGTGCTGCTCGTCGACGACGGCAACGGCGAGGTCCGCGAACGCGACGTCGCGCTGGATCAGCGCGTGCGTGCCGACCGCGATCTGGGCCACGCCGTTTGCGATCTCGTCGCGGATCGCCTTCGATCCGACCGAGCCCGTGAGCAGGACGCAACGCACGCCGAGTTGGGCACAAAGCGGCTCGATCGTCAGGAAGTGCTGCTCGGCGAGTGTCTCCGTCGGCGCCATCAGCGCGCCCTGGCGGTCGTTCTCGACCGCGCGCAGCAGCCCGTAGAGCGCGACGACGGTCTTGCCGGAGCCGACGTCGCCCTGGAGCAGCCGCTGCATCGGCGTCGTGCGCCCGAGGTCGGCGTCGATCTCTGCGATCGCGCTCTCCTGGTGCTCGGTCAGCTTGAACGGCAGCACGTCGCGATACCGCTCGATCAATGCTCCCGGCCGGGCGAGCGACGGGGCGACCGCGTCTGTGTCACGCAGGCGCGCGACGACGAGCTGCAACGCGACGAGCTCGTCGAGTGCGAGCCGGCGGCGCGCAGCTTCGGCCTCCGACTCGTCCGCCGGGAAGTGGAGCGCCGCGAGCGCATCTCGCTGCAGTGGCAGGTCGAGCTCGGCGGGGAGCGGGTCGTGGAAGTCGTGCGCGTGCAGGGCGAGCGCGACGCGAACGAGCTCACGAAGGCGCGCGGACGGGATCTGCTCGGAGGCGGGGTACACCGGAGCGTGGTCGGCGGTCTTCCGCGCCTCGCCTATGTCGTAGCTCTTCACGTCGAACCCGAACCGGCCGAGCTTTCCACGCAGGCGCACCTCGGTCCCGGGCGTCAGCTTGTCGGCGAGCCACGGCTGGTTGAAGAAGGAGGCGTTGATCTGGCCGCCGCTGTCGTCGCGGACCGCGGCGGTGACGAGTGTCCGACGCCTGCGCAACGGCCGCGCGCGGGCGCTCACTATTCGACCTTCGATGGCGACTTCGCCCTCGGTCTCGCCGAGCTTGGAGATCGCGACCTGGTCGACCGCGCTCTCGTACCGACGCGGCGCATGGAGGAGGAGGTCGCGCACCGAGCGGATGCCGAAGCCGCGCAGCCGCTTGGCGAGCGTTGGCCCGACCCCCGGCAGCGTCGCGACGTCGGCGTCCAGCCGCTGCGTCGGCGTCCACCCGCGCGGGCGCGGCCAGTCGTGCTGGACCACACCTGTGAAACCCGGATGCGCGCGGGTCATCGTCGCCACCGGGACCGAGGATAGGACCCGGTCCGGACGACATGCTCGGCGGCCACCGCTACTCGTCCAGGAACCAGAAGAAGCCGACGGTCCCCGGGCCCGCGTGCGTGCCCACGACGGCGCCGAGCGTGGTCGCGATTTCGACCTGGGCGTGCGGCCGCTCGTGCTCGACGAGCTCGCGCAGCGCGTGCAGTCGTTCCGGTGCCGCCGCGTGCGCGATGCCGACCTTGAGATTCGGCGAGTCGGTCGTCGTCGAAACGAAGCGGTTGCGGAACTCGGCGAACGCCTTGTGGTTGCCGCGCACCTTCTTGACCGGGAACACCTCGCCGTCACGCAACGCGAGAATCGGCTTCACGTTCAGGAGGTTGCCGGCGAACGCCGCAGCACGTCCGATGCGACCGCCCCTGGCGAGGTACTCGAGCGTGTTGACGGTGAAGAGAAGGTCGTGCGTGCGCTTGTAGCGCTCGACGAACTCGTCGATCTCCTCTTCGGTCGTCCCCCTTTCCAGTCGGTGCTGCACCCCGAGCGCGAGCAGCGCGAGCGAGGCGGAGGCCGTACGCGAGTCGATCACGCGCACCTGATCGCCGCCGAGCATCTCGGCCGCGGCCTGCGCGCTGCCGTACGTGCCCGACAGGTTCGACGCGAGCGTCAGCACAAGAATGCGCTCGTAGTTCGGCGCGAGCTCCTCGAACGTCGAGAGGAAGTCGCCCGGCGTCGGCTGCGAAGTCGTCGGCAACTCCCGCGCGGTCTGCAGGCGCGCGTAGAAGCGCTCGGGCGTGATGTCGACGTAATCCTTGAAGCTCTCGGCGCCGAACAGCACATACAACGGAACGACCCGGAAGTTCGGATACCGCTCCGGGGCTTCGGGGAAGTCCGCCGTCGAGTCGAGCACGATCGCCGTGTTCTCGGTCGTGAGCGTCACTTACGCGACGCCTCCTGGATCGTCGCGACGAGACGGTCGAAGTCCTGATCCTTCGTGACGCACGCGACTGCGCCCGCCTCCAGCACCTCTCTCACCTCCTGCACCGTGACGGACGCTGTCAGGCACACGACGCTCGTATCCGGAAAGGCATCGAGGACGGCGCGCGTCGCCTCGGCGCCGTTGAGCCCGGGCATGCGGTAGTCCATCAGCACGACGTCGGGCTTGAGCTCTGCGACGACGGGCGGCGCCTTGTCTCCGGTCGCGACGCTCCCGACGACGTCGATCTCGTCGCGCAGGCCGAAGAGCAGCTCGAGCGTCTGGCGAAACGTGTCGTTGTCCTCGACGAGAACGACCCGGACCGGCGGCGTGGCCGTCATTCGGCCGAGAGCAGGAGCGGATAATGCGGTTGTCCCCCTTCATGCACGTCGAGCTCGAGCTCGGGGTGCGCGAACGCCAGCTCGGAGAGCAGCTCGTCGAGCGACGGCGGATCTTCGCCGGTGAGCAGCGTCAGCAGCCCGCGCGGCTCGGCGAGCAGCCGCTCGAGCACGACGTGCACGACCTCGTCGAAGGTCTCGCCGCCCGCGACCGGCTCGCCGTCCGCCAGGCCGAGCCACTTGCCCTTTTGCACGGAGATGCCGTTGAGCTCGACGTCACGTGATGCAATCGTGACGGCGCCGGTCGTGACGGCGTCGACCGCCTCGGCCATCGCCTCGGCGTTCTGCTCCGAGCGGTGCGACGGATCGAAGGCGATGAGGGCGGCGAGGCCCGCCTGCAGCGAGCGGGTCGGGACGACGCGCGCCGTCTTCGACGCATGCTCGGCGGCTTGCTCCGCGCTCATGATCACGTTGCCGTTGTTCGGGAGCACGATCACCTCGGGCGCGGCGGCCGTTTCGATCGCAGCGATGAGGTCGGCCGTCGACGGGTTCATCGTGCGTCCGCCGTCGACGACCAGCGCACCTTCGCTCTCGAACAGCGCGCGGTTGCCCTCTCCCGACGCAACCGCGACGAGCGCGCACTCCGCGCCGGCGACGTCCGGCACGGCGTGCAGCAGCCGCGCCTCGCGCTCCTGTGTCTGTGCGTGCATGTTCGCGATCTCGACACCTCCGACGATGCCGCGTGCGACACCGAGCGAGAGCGCGCGGCCCGGATCGTCGGTGTGTACGTGCACCTTGAGCGCCGAATTGTCGCCCACGACGAGGAGCGAGTCGCCGATCTGCTCGAGCTCGCGCTCCAGGCCCTCGAGATCGAGCTCCTCGCCCTCGACGACGAACACCGTGCAGTACCGGAAGCGCGAGAGCTCTTGGTGGATCGCGTCGACTCCGAGCTCCTCCTCCAGCTCGGGGGGCTCCGGCAGCGTCTCTCCGGTCAGCGCGGCGTGGAGCCCGCGCACGACCTCGACGAGGCCCGCGGCGCCGGCATCGACGACGCCGGCCTCGGTGAGCACCGGCAGCATCTCTCGCGTCTTTCGGACGATCTCGTCGCCGGCGGCGATGATCGACGTGAGGTCGGGATCGCGCTCGGCCGCCTCCGCCATCGCGCGGATCGCGGTCAGCATCGTTCCCTCGACCGGCTTCTTCACGGCGCGGTAGGCGGCGTCGCTCGCCGAGCGAAACGCCTTTGCGAGGTCGTCGCTCTGCGCGAGCGCGTCGGTGGCGCCGCGGACGATCTGCGAGAGGATGACGCCCGAGTTGCCGCGGGCTCCCATCAGGGCCGCGCGCGCCACTTCGCGCGCGAGACCGGCGCGATCGTCCGGGCCCTCCTTGCGCAGCGCCTCGTCGATCGCACGCACGGTGAGCGTCAGGTTGGTGCCGGTATCGCCGTCCGGCACCGGATAGACGTTCAGGTCGTCGATCCGGCGGCGGTGTGCCTCGATCGCGGTCCGGGCTCCCGCGACGAGCTCGTGCACCCGGCGGCGGTTCACGCGCTCGCCCGCACGCGCTGGATGACGACCTCGACGGCGGCGACGTGCAGGCCGGTGAGGCGCTCGACGTCGTAGGCGACCTGCGAGCGCACTGTCGCCGCGACCTCCGCGAGGTTCAGTCCGTGCTCGACGACGACGTGCAGCTCGACGCGCAGGGCCTGCGCGTCGCCTTCGACGCTCACGCCCTCACGGCGCAGGATCCGGCCGACCCGCGAGCCGGCGGACAGCCCGACGACGCCGTAGCAGGCGAGGGCGGTCTCGGCGACGATCTCGGCAACGGCGTCCCGCGAGATGGTCAGGCGTCCGCGCTCGAGCTCCAGGCTCAATTCATCCGCCACAGTGCGGATTAGACCGGATCCGACCGGACCTGGTTACGGTCGCCGCTGGCTGCTGGCGCCCTAGACGGCCTTGACGACCTTGTTGCCCTTGAGGCAACGCGTGCAGACGTAGGCGCGCTGGGGCGACCCTTTGAGCAGCACGCGGACGCGCTGCAGGTTGGGATCGAAGCGCCGCTTCGTGGCGACCATCGAGTGCGAGCGGTGGTTCCCGAACGCGGGCTTCTTGCCGCAGATGGCGCAGACCTTCGACATGGCGGCGGGCAGTGTAGCCAACTACTGCCTGGCGCTGGCGCGGAGCCTGGCGAAGAGATCGGCCATCTCGAGCGCCGACCGCACCGTTTCGGCGGCCTTCGGGATCCGCGCCTCCGCCTGCTCGACCGTGTCGACGGTGAGGACGCCGAAGGCGACGGGCACACCGGTCTCGATCCCCGCCAGCTGGAGGCCGGACGCGCACTCCTGGGCGACGTAGTCGAAGTGCGGCGTCTCCCCGCGCACGACGGCACCGAGCGCAACGATGCAGGCGTAGCGCCGCGTCTTCGCAAGCGCCATGGCCGCGAGCGGCAGCTCGAATGCGCCGGGCACCGGCATCACGGTGATCCCGTCCTGCGAGACGCCCGCCTCGATCAGGGTTTCGAGCGCCGTCTGCAGCATCCGGTTCGTCACACCGCCGTTGAAGCGCGAGACGACGACGCCGACCGACCGCCGGTTGCCGAGCGGTGTCCCCTCGAGCACCGTGAAGCCCGACGGGACGTCGAGCTCGCCGCGCACGTGCTCGACGCGGGGGTCGGTCGGCGGCTCTTCGATCACCGCCGCGGACTCCGCGGCGGGCCACCCCTCGAAGGGATCGCCGAGGCGCTCGTCGGTGTCCTCCGAGACGCCCGGACGCTCGGGTGCGCCGATGGGCGGCGGGCCGGTCACGGGTGGCGCGGTCACCGGTGGTGTCTCGGCGGGCGGCGGCGACGTGACCGGCGGCGGAGACGTGAGCGGCGGAGCGCTCACGGGCGGCACCAGCTGATCGTCGTTTTCGCTCACTCCGCCTCCGGTTCGTAGTCGAGGTTCTTCAAGTCCTGATGGTGCAGACGATGTCCGAGCTTATCCCGCTTGGCGGCGAGGTAACGCGTGTTCTCCGCGTTCGGATCCGTCTCGATCGGCACTTGCTCGACGACGGTGAGACCGAAGCCGTCGATGCCGGTCAGCTTCTTCGGGTTGTTGGTCAGGATACGCAGCGTCGACAGTCCCAGGTCGGCGAGGATCTGGTTGCCGATGCCGTAGTCGCGCGCATCCGCGGGGAACCCGAGCTCGAGGTTTGCCTCCACCGTATCCAGGCCCTGCTCCTGCAGCTCGTACGCGCGCAGTTTGTTCAGGAGCCCGATGCCGCGCCCCTCTTGCGACATGTAGAGCAGGACGCCGGTGCCTTCGGCCTCGATCTGGGAGAGGGCCTGCTCGAGCTGCTCGCCGCAGTCGCAGCGGAGCGAATGGAAGACGTCACCGGTGAGGCACTCCGAGTGCACGCGAACGAGCACGTTCTCCGCGCCGTCGACATCGCCTTTCACGAGTGCGACGTGCGTCTTGCCGGTCAACGTCTCGCGAAAGGCGATCGCAGTGAACTCACCGTACTCCGTCGGCAGGCGCACGGACGCGCCCCGCTCCACGAGCTTCTCGTGCCTCCGCCGGTGCTCGACGAGGTCGGCGACGGTGATCATCTTCAGCCCGTGCCGCTCGCAGTACGGGACGAGATCGCTGACGCGTGCCATCGTCCCGTCGTCGTTCATGATCTCGCAGACGACACCGGACGGGTTGAGGCCGGCAAGCCGCGCGAGGTCGACCGCGGCCTCCGTCTGTCCGATGCGCTCGAGCACGCCGCCCGGCTTGGCGCGCAGCGGGAACACGTGGCCGGGTTGCACGAGATCGTAGGGCGTCGAGTCCGGATGGATCGCGACCTGGATCGTGCGGCTGCGGTCGGCTGCGGAGATGCCGGTGGTGACGCCTTCACGCGCCTCGACGGAGACCGTGAACGCCGTGCCGAGCGGCGCTTCGTTGCGTTCGGTCATCGGGCGCAACCCGAGCTCGTCGGCGCGTTCCTCGGTGAGGCAGAGGCAGATGAGGCCGCGGGCGTGCGTCGCCATGAAGTTGATCGCATCCGGCGTCGCGAACTGTGCGGCGATCGTCAGGTCACCTTCGTTCTCACGATCCTCGTCGTCGACGACGACGACCATCCGCCCTTCGCGGATCTCCTCGATCGCCTCTTCGATCGTCGCGAAGCGTGCGCTGACGGCCATGGCCGAAGGCTAGCGAGGGAGGAGCTTCTCGACGTACTTCGCGAGCACGTCCGTCTCGAGGTTGACGCTGTCGCCCGGTGTCAGCCCGCCGAGCGTCGTCGCGTCGAGCGTGTGCGGGATCAGCGCGACCTCGAAGCCGTCGTCGTCGACCGCCGCCACCGTCAGGCTCGTCCCCTGCACGGCGATCGACCCCTTCTCGACCACGTAGCGGAGGAGCTCGGGCGGGGCATCGAACGCCACCCGCCTGCCGTCTCCCTCCGGCTCGACGTTGCGCACCGTGCCGACGCCGTCGACGTGGCCCTGCACGTAGTGGCCGCCGAGCGCGTCCCCGGCACGCAGGGCCGTCTCGAGGTTCACGTGCGCGCCCGGCCCGAGTCGGCCGAGGCTCGTCCGGGCAAGCGTCTCCGGGACCGCGTCGAAGCCGAGTGACGAGCCGTCACGGGAGACCACCGTCAGGCAGACACCGTCGACCGCCACCGAGTCGCCGACCTCGGCGCCGCGGGCGGTCTCGGGCGCTTCGAGCGTCAGCCGGCCGCCCGCCATCGACGCGACGGTGCCGACTTCGCGCACGAGACCGGTGAACATCGGGGCCAGCCTAGAGGCTCAATCGCCGTAGACGAGCGTCTCGACCGTCTCGCGGACGAGGACCTCGAGCTGGCCGCGCTCGCCCGGAACGGCGGTGCCGAGCTCGGCCAGCAGCTCGTCCACGGCCCGGCGCCCGCCGGGGGCGAGCTCGTCCGTGCCGATCTCCTGCACCTTCCGGCGCAGCTCGTCGTTTCCGAGCTGGCGAGTCAGCCAGTGGCTGAGGTGCGTGACGAGCTGGTCGTCGGCGCGCTGGGAAGGTTCAGGGCTCGTGGACATAGGCTTCGAGGAGCACGTCTTCGCCCACCGGCCGAGATGCCAAACGGCTCAACGCGTGCGGGGAGGGTAGCGGAGCGACGAGCCCCGGCCCCTCGCCTGCCAGAACCGGGGCGATGAAGACGAGCAGCTTGTCGACGAGCCCCGCCGCGAGGAAGGAGGCGGCGAGCGTCGGCCCGCCCTCCAGGAGGAGCGACTGGACGCCCTCGGCGGCGAGCGCCCGCAGCTCATCCTCGAGCGCCC
>JABFWJ010000261.1 GCA_013362295.1 Thermoleophilia bacterium | reverse complement strand
CGGCGGCGGCGGGAACGGCGCGGAGTAGCCGGTGCGTCACGCGCGCGCAGGGAAGAAGCTCGGCCGCGATTCAGCGCACCGCAAGGCGCTCTACTCGAACCTTGCCGGTGCGCTGATCGAGCACGGCCGCATCAAGACGACCGTCACGAAGGCGAAGGCGGTGAAGCCGTACGCCGAGCAGATGATCACGCTCGGTCGCCGCGGCGATCTGCACGCGCGCCGGAAGGCGACGGCGTTCCTGCGCTCGCGCGACGTCGTGCACCGGCTCTTCGCCGACGTCGCGCCGCTCTTCAAGGATCGTCCCGGCGGCTATACGCGCATCGTCAAGCTCGGCACGCGCCCGGGGGACTCCGCAGAGATGGCCTACCTCGAGCTCGTCGACGAGGAGTACGTCGCGACGCAGCGCGAGGAGCGCACGCCGGAGCATGTGGCGGCCACGGAGCCGGAGGCCGAGGCGGCGCCGGCCGCCGAGCCGGACGTCCCCGTCGAGGCGGCCGAGGAGCCGCCGGAGACGGAGGCCGAGGCGGTCGAGGCACCGGAAGCCGAGGCCGTCGAGGCGCCGGACACCGGTGAAGACGCGCCGGCGGACGAGCCGCCGGCGACGGCCTAGCCGCTCGACCCGATTAGCGCTCCCACGACGGCGATCACCGCGCCGCCGATCGAGACCGCGACGAGCGACTTCACGAAGCCAGTCTCGAAGAACCGCCAGCGGATCACCGCGAGGGCGACCAGCTCGAAGCCGACGACGATCGCCGCCGCGACGACGGCGACGTGGTAGTTCGTGATCAGGAACGGCAGCGTGTGCAGGATGCCGCCGACGAACGTGCCGACGCCGGTGATCGACCCGCGCACGGCCGGGCTGCCGCGACCGGTCAGCTCACCCGTGTCGGAGAGGCCCTCCGAGAACGCCATCGAGATCGCTGCCCCGATCGACGTCGCGAGCCCCGCGATGAACGCCGTGTGCGGCCGGTGCGTGTAGAAGGCGATTCCGAAGATCGGCGCCAGCGTCGAGAGCGAGCCGTCGATCAGGCCCACCATGGCAGGCTGCACGCGCTGGAGCAGGAAATGGTGCTCTTCGGACACGGATAGAGTGTAGCTAACGGATGCCAAGTGACTAGAGCATCAGGCAGACCTTACAAGGAACGTCAGGAGACCCTGACGTGCGCCTGAAGCTCACGGTCGAGTACGACGGCACGGAGTTCCGCGGCTGGGCCCGCCAGCCGGCACAGCGCACGGTGGAGTGCGAGGTGCGGCGGGCGCTCGGCGGTCTCTACGAGCTCGACCACCTCGCCGTCGCGGGCCGCACTGACACGGGGGTCCACGCGCTGGCGAACGTCGTGTCGGTCGAGGTGCACGGCGGGCCGCCGGCCGAACGAGCCGCCGAGGCGATCAACGCCCTGCTGCCGCCCGACGTCGCCGTCGTGCACGCGGAGCAGGCCGCCGACGACTTCCACGCCCGCCACGACGCACGTGCGCGCTCCTACCGCTACCGCGTGTGGCGCCGGCGCGAGCGCTCGGCGCTCGAAGCGCGACGCTCGCTCTGGCACGCGCGGCGGGTCGACGTCGCGGAGCTGAACGAGAATGCGGCCTCGCTGCTCGGCGAGCACGACTTCCGTGCGTTCACGCCGACCGACACCGAGCACACGGTGTTCATCCGCACGGTTCAGGGCGCGTACTGGACGGAGCTCGACGAGAACCTGCTCGCCTTCGAGATCACGGCCGATTCGTTCCTCCGCCACATGGTGCGCACGCTGGTGGGGACGATGCTCGAGGGCCGGGCGCTCGCACCCCTCCTCGAGGGCCGCCCCCGCAGGGACGCCGGCACCACCGCACCGCCGCACGGTCTGTACCTCACGCACGTGTTCTACCGAGGTGGTTGATCGGGAGGCGTCCCGGGAAGACAATGAGTCCGTGCACACGTGCCGGCATTGCGGGAACGGCGTCGAGGACAGCTTCCGCTTCTGCCCGTGGTGCGCCGTGCCGCAGCGAAGCAAGCTCGTGGAGTTCTTCGCGCCGCATCCCGGCATGCCCGGCGACGCGGGGAAGGCGCTGCGCGTCTCGCGTTACTTCGGGAACGACGAGCGGCCGCCGCAGCTCCGCTTCAGCATCTGGTCGGGCGAATCCGCCGCTGCGGCGGTCTCGATCTCCGAAGAAGAGGCCGCCCGCCTCGCGCAGTTCGTCGCCCCGCCCCAAGCACCACGCCGCCCGCTCTTCGAGCACCTCCGCGACACGCTGCGGCTCTAGTCCGGCCACGTCCCCAAGGGCCGTGTCTCGTCGCAGTCCGGCCACGTCCCCAAGGGCCGTGTCTCGTCGCCAAACGACGTGGCATGTCCGGCGCGGCCGTGTCTCGTCGCCAAACGACGTGGCATGTCCGTCGCGGCCCTGGCTAGCGGTGACGGCGAGGGCGCTGGCTACGATCGCCGCGTGCGCCACCCCGTCGTTCTCTTCGACCTAGACGGCACCGTGATCGACTCGGGCGGGATCATTCTCGCCTCGATGCGGCACGCCGCCGAGACGGTCGTCGGCGGCGAGTGGGACGACTACGAGCTGATGAAGGCCGTCGGCGGGCCCGGGCTCGAGGCGCAGATGGTGGCGCTCGACCCCAGCCGCGTCGAGGAGCTCGTCCGCGTCTACCGCGCCCACAACGAGCCCCTGCACGACACGCTCGAGTGCTGCGACGGGATCGAGGACGTGCTCGAGACGCTCAAGGAGCGCGGCCACCGGCTCGGGATCGTGACCGCGAAGCGGCGGGTCACGGTCGACCTCGCATTCGCACGGCTGCCGATCGAGCACCTGTTCGAGACGGTCGTCGGCGGCGACGAGACCGCGCAGCACAAGCCGCACCCCGCGCCGCTGCTGCTCGCGCTCGAGCGGCTCGGGGCCGCGCCCGCCGACGCGGCCTACGTCGGCGACTCGCCGTTCGACATGCAGGCGGCCAGGGCGGCCGGGATCCGTGCGATCGGCGTCAGCTGGGGGCGCATCCACACGGCCGAGAAGCTGAGCGACGCCGATGTCGTGATCCACAGTGCGGAGGAGCTCCTTGAGCTCGTCTAGAGGCTTGGCCACTCGGGCCGAAGAGCTGCGCGGCCTCCTCAACCGGTGGCTGCACGAGTACCACGTCCTCGACGAGCCGTCCGTCGACGACGCGATGTACGACCGTCACTACGACGAGCTCGTCGAGCTCGAGCGCGCGCATCCGGAGCTCGTCACCCCCGACTCGCCCACGCAGCGGGTCGGGGCTCCCGCCTCCGAGAAGTTCCAGAAGGTGCGTCACCTGACCTCGATGGGGTCGCTGGAAAAGGTGACGACGGACGAGTCGCTCGTGAAGTGGGCCGAGGACGTGCAAAAGCGGCTCGACACCGACGAGCCCGTGGCGTACGTCATCGAGCCGAAGATCGACGGCCTGGCGATCAACCTCACCTACGAGAACGGCCTCTTCACGCGCGGTGCGACCCGCGGGGACGGCGAGGTCGGCGAAGATGTCACCGTGAACCTCAGAACGATCCCGTCGATCCCGTTGCGCATGCTCGGCGACGACGTCCCTGCGCTGATCGAGGTGCGCGGCGAGGTCTATATGCCCCTGAGCGGCTTCCGCGAGTTGAACGAACGGCTGATCGCGGAGGACAAGAAGCCGACGCCGAACCCGCGCAACGCCGCCGCCGGCTCGCTGCGCCAGAAGAATCCCGCGATCACTGCCTCGCGCCCGCTGTCGGTCTGGGCCTACGGCGTCGGCGCGCACGACGGAGCGGAGTTCCACACGCACTGGGAGACGCTGCAGTGGCTGAAGGCGCACGGCTTCCCCATCAACCCCTTCGCCGAACGACTGGAATCGATCGACGACGTCGCGAAGGCGTGCCGCGAGTGGGAGCGCAGGCGCGCCGAGCTCGACTACGAGATCGACGGCATCGTGATCAAGGTCGACGACTACGACCAGCAGAGCCGCCTCGGCGCGCTCCACTCGCGGCCGCGCTGGGCGCGTGCGTTCAAGTGGGCGCCGATGACGGCGACCACACGGCTGAACAAGATCATGATCCGCGTCGGCCGAACCGGCGCACTCAATCCGTGGGCCCTTCTCGAGCCCGTCGAGGTGGGCGGCGTCACGATCTCGCGCGCGACGCTGCACAACGAGGAGGACATCAACCGCAAGGACATCCGCGAAGGCGACGACGTGATCGTGCAGCGCGCGGGCGACGTGATCCCGCAGATCGTCGGGCCCGCCGGCGCGCACCGCAAGGGCACGAAGTCGTTCAGGATGCCGACGCACTGTCCGTTGTGCAACACCGAGATCGTGAAGCCCGAGGGCGAGGCGATGCACCGCTGTCCGAACCGCGCCTGCCCGTCGCGGGGGCTCGAGTCGCTGATCAACTGGGTGCAGGCGGCGGCGGACATCGACGGCGTCGGCGAGCAGGCGGTCCGGCGCTTCTGGGAGCTCGGCCTCGTGCGCTCCCTGCCGGAGCTCTACCGCCTGACGAAGGAGCAGCTGCTCGAGCTGGACGGCTTCGGCGACATCTCCGCCACCAACGCGGTCAACTCGATCGAGGCGTCGAAGCAGATCCCGTTCCGCCGCGTGCTGTTCGGCCTCAACATCCCCGACGTCGGCTGGGTGACGGCGCAGAATCTCGCGCGGCACTTCGGCGACGTCGACCGCCTCGCGAACGCTTCGCAGGAAGAGATCATGGAGTGTGAGGGCATCGGCCCCGAGCGGGCCGAGGCAATCGCCGAGTGGTTCGCCGACCCCGACAACCGCCGCCTCGTCGAAGAGCTGCGCGCGCTCGGGCTGCGCTTCGAATCGGACCCTGAGGACAAGCCGGTCGAAGGACCGCTCACGGGCTCGCAGTACGTGATCACCGGAACGCTCGACTCGATGTCGCGCGAACAGGCGCGCGCAGCGCTGGAGGCGCTGGGCGCGAAGGTGTCGGACAACGTCTCGAAGAAGACGACCGGGGTGTTCGTCGGCGAGAGCCCGGGCTCGAAGGTCGCGAAGGCTCAGAAGGCGGGCGTTCCGCTGCTCGCCGAGGACGACCTGAAGGCGTTGCTACAGCGTTGACGCGAGCGCGGTGGCGAAGCGGTCCTGCGCCTTGCGCGCCGACCATGTCGCCACCGGCCAGCCGTTCTGCAGCACGGCGAAGCCGTACCGGTCGCGGACGTAGCCGCTGAGCGCCGACGCGCGCTCCGTCGTGCCGGTTTTCGCCCGCACCGCTCCGAACGCGGGCGGCCGGCGCAGGCGCTTCTCGAGCGTGCCGTTGACGCCGGCGACCGGCAGCGACATCCAGAACGGGTCGCGCAGGTCGACGTCGTTCCAGACCGCGACGAGGAGCGCGGCGAGGGCGCGCGCCGTCAGCCGGTCGGAGAGCGAGAGCCCGGACCCGTCGACGATGCGCACGCCCGCCAACGGCACGCCGGCGGCCGCGAGGTCGCGCGTGACGATCGCAGCGCCGGCCGCCGTCGTCCCGCCGTCGCCGACCTCGGCGCCGATCGCCTTCAGCACCATCTCGGCGGCGAAGTTGTCGCTCTCCCGATCCATCTCGGCGAGCACCACCGGCAGCGGGTCGGACTCGACCTGGCCGAGCGCGAGCGCATTCTCGGGCGCGCTGCCGACCCCGGCCGCCCCCGCGCTGACGCCGTGTTCGTGCAGCAGCCGGCGGAACGTACCGGCGGCCGCGAGCGCGGGCAGGCGCGCGATGTGCCGGTCGTAGACCGCGCGGTCGACGTCGAGCGCCGAGAGCGGGGGGCATTCGTTGATGAAGAACGCCGCCTTCCACCCGGGCGCCGTCCGCGCGCCGTCGAACCACGACTCGTCGCCGAGCACGCGTCCCGTGATCGTCGTGATGCCGAGCTGCGAGACCTGCGCCGCGAGCCGCTCCAGCTGCAGAGAGGTCAGCGTGGGGTCGCCGAAGCCCTTGAGGAACAGGTCGCCGTGCCATACCGTCCCGTCCTGCGAGCCGCGCCCGAAGACCTCGGTGCGGAATCGGTATGTCGGGCCGAGCTCGTGCAGCGCCGCGTACGACACGGTGAGCTTCTCGTTCGACGCGGGCGCGAGCGGTAGGTCTGCGTGCCGTGCGAAGACCGTGCGGCCGGTGACCAGATCGACCGCGACCGCGCCCGAGGCGTCGGTCGGATTGCCGGGCACCGCCAGCGCATTCGCGAGCCGCGTCGTCAGCGGGAGGAGCGAGGCTCCGCCGCCGCTCGGCGCGAGCAGCAGCGCGAGGCAGACGAGGGGAAGCGCCCGGCGCACTCGGCCCATTGTGACCCAGCGTGCGGCGGGGTGGGCCTCAGCCGGGGCCAAGATGGGCCTCGCGGCCCTTGCTGTGAGAGGCCGTGGACCGAAGAATCGAGCGTGGCCCAGGCGTATGACCGAACTCTATGAACAGATCACTGCGCTGCTCGGCGCGCCGACGCGTGACCTCGACGCGATCGAGCGCACGCTGACCGACGGATACGCGCACGCGCTGTTCCTCGAGGCGGAGAAGTGGCGGCTCGAGAAGCGCGCCGCGGAGGTCGCACAGGGGCTGCAGCGCGGCGACACGGAGAAGAAGGTTCGCGAGCTCTCGACCCTCGCGAAGCGCATCGACACCAGCACCGGCGACCTCGCGGAGCTCCGCTCGATGCTCGCCGACCTGCGCCGGCACGCCGACGCGGTCCGGCTCGAAGCAGCCGTCCGCTAGACGATCCCCGACCGGACCGCGTAGACCGCGGCCTGGATCCGGTTCTCGATCTGCAGCTTCATGAGGATGTTCGAGATGTGGTTCTTGACCGTCTTCGGGCTGATGTGCAGCTCGCCGGCGATCACGGCGTTGTCCTTGCCGTTGGCGATCAGCTTCAGCACCTCGATCTCGCGGTCGGAGAGCTCGGACTGGATCAGCTCGGCCTCGCGGTGGGACGCGCTGGAGGCGCGGACGCGCTGCAGCACCTTCGCGGCGATCGTCGGCGAGACGAGCGATTCGCCCACCGCGGCCGACCGGATCCCCTGCATCAGATCGGTGATCGAGGAGTCCTTGAGCAGGTAGCCGCAGGCGCCGGCGAGGATCGCGTCCATCACGTCGCTGTCCTGGTCCGAGATCGTGAGCACGAGGACGCGCGTCAACGGCGCGATCATCGAGATCTGGCGGGTCGCCTCGACCCCGCTGATGCCCGGCATGTTCAGGTCCATGACGACCACGTCGGGGGCGAGTTCGCGCACCGCGCGCAGCGCATCCGAGCCGTTGTCGCACTCGCCTGCCACCTGCACCCCTTGCTCTTCGAGCAGGTTGCGCAGCCCCGTCCTGAAAAGGTCGTGGTCGTCCACGAGGAGGACGCGGGGCGATGAGGACTCGGTGTTCTCTGCTGTCTCGCTCAGCTCGGGCTACCTGGGCGGGTTGAACGGGACCGCCCAGTGTACCGGCGGCCCGGCTAATGCAGGACGACGGTCACGGTGCGGCGTCCCCAGGCATTCGCTTGCGCGACCGTCGGGAACCAGAGGTCGATCGTCGCGCCGACGATCGCGCCACCCGTGTCGGCTGCGACCGCCTCGCCGTATCCCGGGATCGACATGTGCGTTCCCAGCGGGATCACGGACGGGTCGACGGCGACGACGCCCCAGCCGACGGCGAGGCCCGTTGCCGTCTCGCCGGCGAGCGCGTAGCCGGTCGCGGAGACGGTGATCGCCCGGGCGCCCGCGGCAACCGGCGGCGGCGAACCATACGATGTCTCGACCGGGCTGGCGGCGGTCGGGATCGCCTCGGAGGCGGTCACACGCGCCAGTTCGCGGCTCCGCAGTTGGGCCGCGTTCGCCGCCGCCACGACCGTGGCGATCTGCTGTTGCGTCATGCGACGCTCGGCGGCAAGCGAGCTGATGTACGCGCTGCGGGCGGCGCGCGCCGACGCCAGTGAGTCGGCCGTCGCGCGCGCCTGTCGCACCGACGCGGCGAGCGCCGCTTCGCGCACTGCGAGGCGCTTCGACGTCGCGCTGAGGCTCACGCGCGCGTGC
Source organism: Thermoleophilia bacterium (assembly GCA_013362295.1). Taxonomy (GTDB): domain Bacteria; phylum Actinomycetota; class Thermoleophilia; order Gaiellales; family Gaiellaceae; genus PALSA-600. The sequence continues at coordinate 22,029 of JABFWJ010000261.1, read as the reverse complement.
TTGAGCTGGCGCAGCACGTCTTCGCCCTGGTTCGTCATGCGGCTGAGGTTGTCGAGACTCGTCATCGCCTCGTCGATCGACTTCGATCCGAACACGATCTCGAGCGGTTCGACGTTGCCCTGCTCGTACAGCACGCGCAGGCGCGATGCGAGCCGGCTCTGCGCCAGATGCGTTCCGCGCTTCGCGACCGTCAGCTGTTGTGTGAGGCTGACGCGCTCGGCGCGCAGCGACTCGGTCTGTCTCTGCAACGACGCCAACCGCGACTGCGCCGCGCTGTACTGCTGGTCGAGCGAGTAGAGATCGAGCACCGCCGCGCGGGACTTCGCCGCGATTGCTGCATCGTGCGCCCGCAGCGCGGATGCGCTGTGCGACGGGATCGCGACACCGACTGCCGGAGCGGCAAGCACGGCCAACGAGATCGCAGCCAGCGACAAGAGCCGCTGACGCGGCGTGTGTGCCTGCCCGAGCACGGTTGCGGACCGTACCACACTCCCGAAAGAGGGAAGTCGCTGCTCGACGCAGAAAAAAGGAGGTTTCGGCCCGAGTTTGTGGCAGTTGTGCGTTGACGGTCGTCCGCAAAGGTTGCTAACCTCGCCCGTCGTGACGTACCGGCCCCTCCCGGTGCGCCCGTCCCGTCCCCGCACCGGGGGTCGTCATTCGTAAGCCGGGACCGGCGCCGTACGTTCTTTTGGGCATCTGCATCGCTCTCGCAGCAGCAGCAGTCCCGGCCTTTGCCGACCCGTCTTCGATCTCGTCGAAGCGTGCGCAGGCCCAGCAAGTGCTCGGTCAGCTCCAGCAACTCTCGGATTCGCTCGAGCGGGCTCGTTCGCGGTACTACGCGTCGACGCAGGAGCTCGCGAAGATTCAGCGCGACCTGCGTGAGAATCGGCACGAGCTGCGGCTCGCGCAGCACAACCTGAAGCGCAGCCGGCACATAATCGCGCAACGCCTCGTCACGCTCTACACCTCGGACCAGGCTTCAACGCTCGAGGTCGTCCTCGGCGCGCGCAGCCTCGACGACATGATCAGCCGCATGGACAGCGCGAAGAGCGTCACCTCGCTCGACGCGCGGATCCTGGGACAGGTGAAGACGTTCCGTCATGCCGTCAAGCGGAACGGCGAGCTGCTCACGAAGCAGCGTGCGGCGCAGCGGCGCGTCGTGGCAGAACGGGCGGCTGCGAAGTCGTCCATCGAGTCGAAGATCGGCCAGGCGAATCAGCTGCTCTCCTCGATCAAGGGGCAGATCGCACAGATGGTCGCGGCCGAGCACGCCCGCCAGCTGCAGATGGCCGTTGCCGCCCGCCAGCGGATCGCAATCGCCCACCGCGTCAACCAGCAGGAAAGCCAGGACACGGTCGTCGGAGTGACCGCGGTCGCGCCGCAGGCGGAAACCGTCGTCGCGCCGCCGTCGACGCACGGCGGGGCCGCCGGCATCGCCATGTCGCAGCTCGGCACGCCGTACGTGTGGGGCGGCGCCTCGCCCGGCGGCTTCGACTGCTCGGGACTCGTGATGTGGGCGTATGCCCAGGTCGGGGTGTCGCTCCCGCACTCGTCGTACGCGCAATACGGGATGGGCGTTCCGGTCTCGCGCGACCAGCTCCAGAGCGGAGACCTCGTCTTCTTCGACGGCCTCGGCCACGAAGGCATCTACATCGGCGGGGGCCAGTTCGTGCACGCGCCGCACACCGGCGACGTGGTGAAGATCTCCAACCTCTCCGAAGGTTGGTACGCGGCGAGCTACGTCGGCGCGCGCCGCATCCTCTGAACTTCGAACTGCTGCAATCTGGTTCGGCTACGCCGAATCAGATTGCGGAGAAGCAGAACCTGATTCGCGAAGCGAACCAGATTCCAGCCGTTCGGTTTCAGTCGTAGAGAGCAGCCGCTTCGTCCGCGAAGTGCTCCAGGACGACCTTGCGCTTCAGCTTCAGCGTCGGCGTGATCTCGTCGTGCTCGAGCGTGAACTCGCGTGGAAGCACTGCGAAGCGCTTGATCTGCTCGAAGCGTGAACGGTCTGCGTTGACCGCCTCGACGGCAGCCTGCACGGCGGCCTGGACGTCGGTGCCGTTCGCAACCTCGGGATCGACGGTGATCAGCGCCGCGATGTACGGCTTGCGGTCGCCGACGACGAGCGCCTGCGAGACGATCCGATGCGCCTTCAACTCGTTCTCGAGGTTCTGCGGTGCGACGTTCTTGCCGCCGGCCGTGACGATGATGTCCTTCTTGCGGTCGGTGATGACGAGGAAGCCGTCGTCGTCGAAGTGGCCGACGTCGCCCGTGTGCACGAAGCCTTCGTCGTCGAGCACCTCGCGGGTCGCGCTCTCGTCGCGGTAGTACCCCGCAAACACCGTGTTCGAGCGGATCAGGATCTCGCCGTCGTCGGCGATGCGGATCTCGACGCCGGGCAGCGGCTTCCCGACCGTGCCGAACTTGAAGTCGTTGTGGCGATTGACCGTCGCCGCGGTCGTCACCTCGGACAGGCCGTAGCCCTCGAGGATGAGGATGTCGATCGCGTGGAAGAACTCGGCGATGTCGCGCGAGAGCGGCGCGCCGCCGGCGTTCGCGACGCGAAGGCGGCCGCCGAGACGCTCCTTGACCTTCGCGTAGACGAGCTTGTCGGCGAGCTTGTGCTGCGCGAGCAGCGCGCGCGGGACGGGCCGCTTCGCCTGCCTCAGCCTCGAGACGCGGTAGCCGACATCGAGCGCCCAGTCGATCAGCTTGCGTCGTACGCCGGTCTCCGCCTCGAACTTCGCGACGACCGCGGTGTGAATCTTCTCGTAGACGCGGGGCACGCTCGGGAAGAGCATCGGCCGCACGCGCGGCAGCTCGGTCCCGGCCAGCAGCGGGTCGGGCAGAAACGCGATCGTGTAGCCGATGTACGCCGCCGAGAGGTGCAGCAGCCGCCCGTAGTTGTGCGCGAGCGGCAGGTAGAGCAGCATCACGTCGCCGGGCTCGGTGAGACGGTCCTCCATCTCGTCGCCCTTCTGCACCATCGCGTAGTAGTTCCGGTGCCGGATCATGCACGCCTTCGGCGGGCCGGTCGTCCCGGACGTGTAGATGAACGTGAAGAGGTCGTCCTCCTCGATTGAGTCCGCGCGTTCGTCGAGGTCGCCCGGATGCTCGGCGGCATATGCACGTCCGCGCGCCCGCAGCTCGCCCAGCTCGCCGAACCCGATCACGTGATCGACGCCGGAGACCTTCGCGCGCTGCTCATCGTCCTCGACGAGCACGCCGACCGCCTCGGAGTGCTGCAGCACGTACTGCACGTCCCGCCGCGAGCTGTTCGCATAGATCGGTGCGCCGACCGCGCCGACGAGGGCGAGCGCGAAGTCGAACAGCGCCCATTCGAGGCTGGTACGGGCCAGAAGCCCGAACGCATCGCCCCTTCGGACGCCCAGCGCGAGGAGCCCGTTCGCCATCTCGTCGACGCTGCGCGCCGCCTCGGCCCACGTCACCTCGCGCCATTCGCCCTCGACCTGCTCGAGGTACAAGGGATCCGCGTGCGAGGCCGCCACCGCGTCCCGCCACAAGTTTGCAATCGTGCGGGCCCGGGCCACCTCACTCAATGTAGATGGAAGGAACGACCGGCGCGAGGGCGAATCCAGGCCCTCCCAAGGTACGATCAATCGAGAGATGCGCACTACGTGGAACGGATCCGTGAGCTTCGGGCTCGTGAACATCCCCGTCGGGCTCGCGCCCGCGACGAAGCCCGCTGCCCGCCAGTCCGACGTCTCCTTCCGGATGCTGCACCGTGAGTGCGGCACGCCGATCAAGCAGAAGCGCTGGTGCCCGGTGCACGAGCGCGACGTCGAGTCGGACGAGCTCGTCAAGGGCTGGGAGGTTTCGAAGGGACAGTTCCTGATGGTCGAGGACGCGGACCTGGAGGCGATCGAGAACCGCGACACCAGCCGTCTGATCGAGATCAGCCGCTTCGTCAGGCTCGAGGAGGTCGACCCGATCTACTTCGACCGCACCTACTTCCTCGTGCCCGCGGGCGCCGAGGCGCAGCGCCGGCCGTATGCGCTGCTGCTGGAGGCGATGAAGGATGCCGAGGTCGCCGCGCTCGGCCGCTTCGTGCTCGCGGGCAAGGAGAAGCTCTGTCTGATCCGTCCGAAGGGCGATGCGCTCGCGCTCGAGACGCTGTTCGTGCACGAGGACGTCAAGGAGCACGACGAGATCGACGAGGTCGTCACGACGTCCGAGGTGCGGGCGCCGGAGCTCGAGCTCGCGAAGCAGATCATCGCGTCGCTCGCCGGGCCGTTCGACGCCACCGAGCTGCGCAGCGAGTACCGCGAGTCGCTGCGCGAGCTGCTCCAGGCGAAGCTCGATGGGCACGAGATCGAGGCGCCGGTCGAAGCCGCGCCGACGCCGGTCGTCGATCTGATGGAAGCCTTGAAGGCGTCTGTCGCCGCCGCACAGAAGAAGCCGGCGGCCGCGCCCAAGAAGAAGGCGGCGCCGCGTAAACGCGCCGCCGCCTCCAAGTAGGTCCCTGGCGAAAAGCTAGTGCTGTGCTGGCAGCGCCCCTAGCGCCTGAAGCTGTGCCGCGAACAGCGTCTTGTCGATCTTCCCGTGGTAGATCGGCACGTGCTCTTCGACGCAGATCCGGATCACTTCGTCACGATCGATCCCGACCTCCTTGGAGAGCTCGTCGGGCGTCAGGTGGTTTGCCATCTCGCTCCTTCCACGAAAAAACCCGCCGCGCACAACGCGCGAGCGGGCTAGGTCTCCAGCTCCTTTCGGCGTAGGACAGGGCTCTTCACGCGCCCCGCCTTGTCACCGTCAAGCTCATAGTCACTCCAGGATAATCGATCCGGGTGACGGCTGCGCCGATCTTGCTCGAGGGGCTCGAAAAGCGGTGGTACCAGCGCCGAGGAGCTCGGATCCGCTGCTTCGAGGGCGGGGTGGGGCCGCCGCTCCTGCTCCTGCACGGCTTCGGAGGGGCGGCCTGGAACTTCTCCGAGCTGGCGCCGCTCCTGGCCGGCAGGCGGCTGATCATCCCGGATCTGCCGGGCCACGGCGGATCCTCGCCGCTCCCCGCCCCGAGCGTGGCGGGCTTCGCGGACGTGCTGACGGCGATCGTCGAGGAGCCGGTCGACGTCGTCGGCCACTCGATGGGCGGCGTGGTGGCGCTCCGGCTCGCCGAGCGGTATCCGCTGCTCGTCCGGCGGCTCGTCCTCGCAGCGGCGGCCGGGATCTCGAGCTCGACGCGGCTGGCGGAGATCACGATCGCGCTGGCGGGGCTCGTCCAGCCCGGGAGGATCGCCGGCCGCCGAGTCGGCGGCGTCGCGCGCTCCCGGCTGCTGCGCAAGCTCGTATTCGGCAGCTTCGAGGTCTCGAACCCAGCGGTTCTGACCGAGCGTGCGGTGCACGGGTTCCTCCGCGGGCCGACCATGCACACCGACGCGATCGGGGCGGGCCTCGCGCTCGCGGCCGATGATCCGCGCATCGACCTCGACCGGGTGCGCTGTCCCGTGCTCGTCCTCTGGGGCGCCCGCGACCGGCAGGTGCCGCTCGCGGACGGTTTCGAATACGCCCGGCGGCTACGCGCGCCGCTGCGCGTGATCGCCGATTGCGGCCATCTGCTGATCGGCGAGCGCCCCGAGGTCTGCGCCCGCGCCGTCCTCGCGTTCACGGACTCGCGCTAACCTGTTCCCGTCTCGGGGTGTGGCGCAGCCTGGTAGCGCGCTCCGTTCGGGTCGGAGAGGTCCCCAGTTCAAATCTGGGCACCCCGATGGACAGAAGGGCGGGCCTGAGCCCGCCCTTCTCGTTCCCCGGCCGTGGCCGCCCTCCGCTGCGCCGGCATCCGACGAGCACGAACGGCGTCAGACGCGTAAACCGCGCGCGTGGACGACCGCCGTACAGGCGTTCTCCACGTAGTCGAGGCCTGCCTCTTCCGCGATCGCGCGCGCCTCGGCGGAGACGATGCCGAGCTGGAGCCACAGGGCCTTCGCGCCCGCCGCGACCGCCTCGCGGGCGTGCGCGGCGCAGTACTCGGGTCGCCGGAAGACGTCGACGAGGTCGATCGGCTCGTCGATGTCGAGGAGCGTCGGTGCGCACGGGATGCCGAGCACCTCGTCGCAGTCGGGCCGCACCGGGATGCACCGGTAGCCCTGGATCAGCAGGTAGCGCATGACGCCGTGGCTCTCGCGCTCCGGGCGCGGCGACGCGCCGACGACGGCGATCGTCCTGGCCTCGCGCAGGATCCCGAAGGCGTCGTTCACGCGACGATCCGAACCGGTCTCCAGAGCAGCGGCACGAACCAGAGCATTGCACCGAGGGCACCCCCGACCGCGAGGATCGTCGTCGGCGAGACCGCCGTCGCGACCGCCCCGGCGAGCACGAAGCCGACCGGTGTCAGGCCCAGCGAGCCGAAGAAGTCGAAGCTCAACACGCGTGAGAGCAGATGCTCCGGCACCAGCTCGTTGATCAGGGTCATCCAGGCCGCGATCCCGATTCCGATCCAGAGGCCGCGCCAGACGGCCGACGCGATCCCGAGCGGGTACCACGGTGTCAGAGCGAGCACGACGATCCCGACGTCGTTGATCCCGAATGCGGCGAAGCAGATCGCAACGCGCCACTTGCGGGGATGCCAGCGCGCCCACGCGAGCGAGCCGGCGACCATGCCCGCGGCCATCGCGCTGAAGAGCAGCCCGTACGAGCCGACGCCGCGGTGGTAGTGCGTCTGCACGACGCGGGGCAGCAGGACGGTGTACGGCGACATCGCGACCATCAGGATCACCGTCGCCGCTGCGATGCCCGTCCAGATCCAGGGCACGCTGATCACGTAGCGAAAGCCTTCGACCAGCTCCTTCCTCATGCCGAGCTGCGGCGGCGGCTGGATCGTGCGCGGTCTCGCGACCAGGAGCGCGGAGGCGGAGACGAGAAAGGATCCGGCCTCGATCGCCCACACGGTGCTCGGGCCGACGGTGCCGTAGAGGGCCGCCGCGATCGCGGGCCCCACGACCGCGCTCCCTTGCCGCGCGACGGCGATCCACGAGTTGGCGGATGCGAGCATCGGCGTCTCCACGACGAGCGGAACGATCCCGCCGAACGCAGGCTGGAAGAAGCCGTCGGCGGCGCCGAACAGCACCGCGAGCACGAGAATCGCGTCCAGACCGACGTGCCCGGTCGCGTCGAGCGCGTAGAAGACCACCATCACGCCGGCGCGCGCGAGGTCGGAGCCGATCATCAAACGCTTGCGCGGATAGCGGTCGGCGAGCACGCCGCCCCACAGGAGCGTGGCGAGCATCGCGACCGACTCCGCGGCGAGCACGAACCCGAGTGAGCTCGCCTTGCCCGTGAGATCCGTCACCCGCCACCCGAGCGCGACGATGAAGGCGGCGTCGCCGACGAACGAGATCGTCTGGCCGCCCCACAGGAGCCGGAAGTCGCGACTGCGGAATGCGGCGAACGTGCCCGGGCGGGGTTCGCTCACCCGATGAGGCTATCGTCGCGGTGATTTGGACGACCCCGTGCTGAGAGCCGTCGTCTTCGACGTGGACTTCACGATCGCGCGCCCCGGCCCGGACCTCGGCCCCGAGGGCTACCGGCGGCTCGGCGAGCGCTACGGCCTCACGCTCGATCCCGCGCGCTACGAGCAGGCGCGGCGCGAGGCGTTCACCACGCTGAAGCGCCATCCCGAGCTCGACCATGACGAGGAGATCTGGGTGCTCTTCACGCAGCGGATCATCGAGGGCATGGGCGGGGTGGGCGACACCTACGGCGCGGCGGTCGAGATGGAAGGCGCGTGGAGCCATGCGCATCACTTCGAGCTCTACGACGACGCGCTGCCGACGCTCGAGGCGCTCCGGGCACACGGCCTGAAGATCGGGTTGCTTTCGAACACCGCGCGCGACCTCGACGAGTTCGTCGCTCACCACAAGCTCGTCGTCGATGCCGTGCTGACGTCCCGCGCGCATGGGAAGACCAAGCCGCACGAGACGATCTTCCGGCGCATGCTCGAGCTGCTCGACGTCGCGCCGGACGAGGCGGTGATGGTCGGCGACACCGTCGAGGACGACATCGAAGGCGCTCGTGCGGTCGGCATGCAGGCGCTCCTCGTCGACCGCGAGGGCCGGTACGGAAGCGACGCCGGCGCGCTCGACGACCTGCGCGAGGTGCCGGTCGCGCTCGGAGTTCGCTGACGCTCTATCGTTCAGCTCGTGGGCTGGCTGGTGTGGGTCGTCTTCGCAGTGGCACTGGGCGTGGGCGAGGTGTTGACTCCGGGGCTCTTCTTCCTCGGCCCGGTCGCACTCGCCGCCGGCGCTGCTGCCGTGGCCGATCTCCTGGGCGCGGGGGCGATCGGCTCGCTCGTCGTCTTCATCGTCTGCTCGATCGCGTCGCTCGCCTTCCTGCGCCCGGTCGCCCGGCGCCACATCCGGTTGCCCGCCCTGTCGCGCACCGGCACCGACGCGCTGATCGGGCGAAAGGCAATCGTGACGCGGACCGTCGACTCGGTCGGCGGGAGGATCCGCGTCGGCGGCGAGGAATGGACCGCGCGCGCCTACCTCGACGGCCAGGTGCTCGCGGAGGGCCAGACCGTCGACATCGTCCAGATCGAGGGCGCGACCGCGCTCGTCGTCGAATAGGAGGTCGTAGTGGCTGTTCTGATCGTGCTCGCCGTGATCGCGCTGTTCGTGCTCATCCTGCTCGCGAAGACCGTCCGGGTGATCCCGCAGGCACGCGCGGGCGTCGTCGAGCGGCTGGGCCGGTACTCGCGGACGCTGACGCCGGGGCTCACGATCGTCGTCCCGTTCGTCGACCGCGTGAAGCCGCTGCTCGACCTGCGCGAGCAGGCCGTCACGTTCGAGCCGCAGCCCGTGATCACCGAGGACAACCTCGTCGTCAACATCGACACCGTCATCTACTTCCAGATCACCGACCCGAAGTCGGCGACGTACGAGATCGCCAACCCGGTGAACGCAATCGACCTGCTCACGGTGACGACGTTGCGCAACGTGATCGGCGGCATGACGCTCGAGCAGACGCTGACCTCGCGCGAGACGATCAACGACCAGCTGCGCGGGATCCTCGACGAAGCGACGGGCAAGTGGGGGATCCGCGTGCACCGCGTCGAGCTGAAGGCGGTCGACCCGCCGCCCTCGATCAAGGACACGATGGAGAAGCAGATGCGGGCCGACCGCGAGAAGCGCGCCGCGATCCTGCAGGCCGAGGGGATCAAGCAGTCGCAGATCCTCACCGCCGAGGGCGAGAAGCAGTCCGCGATCCTGAAGGCGGAGGGGCAGAAGCAGGCGGCCATCCTCGCGGCCGAGGGCCAGTCGAAGGCGATCGAGACGGTCTTCAAGGCGATCCACGAAGGCAACCCCGACCCGCAGCTCCTCGCCTACCAGTACCTGCAGGTGCTGCCGCAGATCGCCCAGGGCGACGCGAACAAGGTCTGGGTGATCCCGAGCGAGCTCACGCGTGCGCTCGGAGGCATCTCCGACCGCATCCTCCCTCCGTCGGGGGAAAACTCGGCTACAACATGAGGGCTCGTCTGCCGATAGACCGGTAGTTGCCCTCGCTCAAACGCCTCCTCAACATCGTCTTCGTCCTGGCCGCCGTGGCCGTCGTCGTGCTCGTCGTGCGGCACTTCGCCCACGCCGGCTGGCCGCTCCATCACGCGAACGTCTGGCTCGTCGCCGTGGCGGCCGTCGTGATGCTCGCGGCCTACGTCGCCAAGGCGTGGGGCTGGCAGCGCCTGTTCCGGGCGAACGAGCGCCCCGCGGTGCTCACCCTCGCAGCGGCCGGCGGTGCCGCCTCGGTCGGGGGCATCGCGCTCCCGGGACGCTGCGACGAGGTGCTCCGCGTGGCGGTCGTGCGCCGTTGCCGGCGCCGCCGCGCGAGCTTCGGCGCCGTCGCGCTCTCGCTCTTCCTGCTCGGCCTCCTGGACAGCGCCGCGCTGACCCCGCGCGCCTCCGTCGCGATCGCCTGGGCCCACGTCGGCGGCTGGCTCCGGCTCGGCCTGATCGTCGTCGCCGTCGCGGGCATCCTCGCGGCCGGCGTCGTCTTCATGCTGCCGCGGCTCTCGCGCCTCCGGTTCGTCGCCCGCTTCCGGCTCGGCCGCTGGGTCGGCGCCAACTCGACCTCACCGCGCGAGGCCGCCTGGGCGTGGGCGGCGGTCGCGATCTCGTGGGGGCTGCGGACTGTTGCCGTGTTCGTGCTCCTCGCGGCGCTCGGGCTGGGAACCGACTTCGCGCTCGCGCTCGCATTCGTCTGCGCCGCGTCGGCGTCTGCCGTCCTGCCGGTCGCGCCCGCGGGTGCGGCGATGCAGGCCGGGGCCGGGGCGGCGATCCTCGTCGCCTCCGGGATCCGCGCCGAGCAGGCGGTCGCGTTCGGGATCGCCGCTCAGGGGCTCTTGATGGCGGTCGGCGCCGCCTTCGTGCTCGCGCTGGGCGCATGGCACGCGCAGGGCCGGCTTCAGCAGGTCGCGGTCGCCGGGCAGCTGCGCAGGATGCGCACGCTCGGGTAGCCGCTCCGCCAGGTCACGCGGATGCGAGCCGACGCTGCGTCGTTGTCGTAGCGCAGCTCGCGCAGTTGCATGGCCGCGTTGACGCGGTGCGTCAAGACGTAGATCCCGGCCGGCACTCCGGTGATGTCGATGTTCTGGCCGTGGAAGAACGCCGGGTAGCGGTCGGTGTAGCCAGGCGTCGTCCCCATCAGCACGTGCGTCGCCTCGGGGTGGTACTGGTCGCAGTCGCCGAGGAAGTGCGGTCGCCGACCGGGCCAGTGTCCGGGCGCTGCGCCCCAGTGGTCGGCGAGGCAGAAGCCGCTCTTGCGGTCGCGGACGAGCAGCCGTCCGTCCGGTGTGTGCAGCTCGAACGAGTCGAAGCGCATCAGGTGCCAGTGGTGGTGCGGCGGCGAGTTCGTGTACCGGAACTGCGCGACGTCGGGATACGTGCGCACGTTGCCGTTCGCGAGCCGCACGCGCTGTGTTCCGGTCATACGCGCGCGTCCCAGCGGTCGCACGCCGACCAGCACGGAGGGGCCAAGGCCGATGTTGTCGACGAGCGACGTGAAGCCGAGGAGCCACCTGCCGCCTCCTCCTGCGATCGTGAGGCCGGTCGGCGCCCGCTGGTCGAAATCGGGGAGCAGCTCTCGGGAGCGCTTGGGCGGGCGCCATGCCGGCTGCTGGCCCTTGTGAACCGCACGCGTGCCGACGTAGACGATGTTGTCGCGCATGTACGCGAGTCGCCTGCCGTCCGGCGCCCAGGTCGGCGAGGTGCCGTCGGCGACGACCTGACCCGCCACGAATATCTGCCCGTCGCGGACGACCGCGAGTCGCCCGTTCGGCGCGTAGGCGGGGTCCTCGCCGTCGGTCACGAGACGTACGCCGCCTCCGTACCAGCGGACCGAGACGATTTGCCCGTCGCGATCGAACACGATCCGCTTGCCGTCCGGCGACCACGCCGGATGTGCGCCGGTCGCGAGGAGCCGCTCGTCCAGCCCGTCGACGCGCACGGTGTAGACGTGCCCTTCGCGCGTGAACGCGAGCCGCCTGCCGTTGGGCGACCAAGCCGGTGTCCCGGCGTCGCGCACGAGCGGCGCACGGTGCGTGCCGTCCGCGTCCGCGACCCACAGGTCGCCCTTCGTCACCAACGCGAGACGATCGCCGCTCGGGCTCCACGCCGGCGCATAGCCGATCGGCATCACCCGGTGTGCGCCGACATGGATCCCTGCGAGGGCGAACGCGAGTGCGGCGAGCGCGTTCACGCGAACACGTCGGCGGCCTCGGCGAGCGTCAGCACGGGCCCCACACACGTGTCCTTGCCTTCGAGCAGGGCCAGCCACTCGCGCTGCGTCCGCGTGCGGAAGAGCTCCGCGAGCTCCGGAAGCTGAGGTTCGAATGCACGATCGAGGAGATCTGGGCGGTCGAGCAGGTCGCAGAGATTACGCCAGAACTTCGGCTCGAGCGCCGCCACCGTCACGTACCGACCGTCTGCGGTCTCGTAGATCCGGTAGCACGCGATCCCGCCGGTGAGGAGCCGCGGGACCGGCTCGCCGTGAACGCGATGCGCCACGAAGCGATGCGAACCGTGCGTCATCGACACGACGAGACGCGCGCCGCGGCCGGTGCGGGCGCGCTCGAGCAGCGCCGCGAGCACCTCGATCACCGCGCCCTGCGCGCCGGCGCCGAGGTCGGCCACCTGCACCGGAGGCAGCGCAGGGGCGGTGTCCGCGAGTGCCCCGGCGTAGCCGAGATAGTTCAGGTCGTGACCTGCGTCGAGCGCGTGCGGGCCGTCGGCGCCGAAGCCGGTGATCGAGCAGACGATCGCGGTCTCGGAGAGCTCGACGCCGAGGCGCTCCCACACGCCCGGTCGAAACCCTTCGAGGACGACGTCGGCGGTTGCGAGCACCTCCGGCGGCGGCTCCGCGCGCGCATCCCAGGTGACGATCTCCTTTCCGTCGTTGAGCGCGTGGTAGGCGACGGGGTTCGTCGTCGCGACCGGGTCGCCCTCGGGCGGCTCGATCTTGACGACGCGTGCGCCGAGGCGGAGCAGCTCGCGGGTCGCGAACGGACCGGGGAGGTAGCGGGTCAGGTCCGCGACGGTGACATCTGCGAGCGGCTGCATGCGGGCGGATTATGCTGCCGCGGTTGGCTAGCGCGACCTTCGATAGGCGGGGCGAGTTGCTGGACGCGGCCGTGCGCGTCTTCGCGCGCAAGGGCTTCCACGCGTCCCGCGTCGGCGACATCGCCGAGGAGGCCGGTGTCGCGCACGGTCTGCTCTACCACTACTTCCGCTCGAAGGACGAAGTGCTCGAGACGATCTTCCGTGAGGCGTGGGAACGCCTCGCCGGGGAGACCGATCGCATCGAGTCCGCCGGCGTGCCCTTGCGGGAGCAGCTGCGGCGATTCGCGCGCATCTACCTCGGTTCGTGGCTTGTGACGCCCGAGCTGATCGCTGTGCTCGTCCGGGAGATCGCGCGCAGCCCGGCCGTCGACAGTCGCATCGACGAGGTGCGCGGGGTCTTCCTCTCGTTGCAGCGGATGGTCGCGGCGGCGCAGGCGCGCGGCGAGGTGCGCGCCGACTGCAACCCGCAACTCGCAGCCTGGGCGCTGTACGGGGCGCTCGAGGAGATCCTGACGGGCTGGGTGCTCGGGCAGCTGCCGGGCGAGGACGAGGACGTCGAGCGCGCGGTGGTCACCGTCGTCGATGTCGCGTTCGCGGGTCTCGCCGCGTGACGGAGGCCTCCGAGACGCAGGTCTTCAATCTGCTCGATGGCGAGGTCACAGAACACGAGCGGGTACGCGACGGAAATCGCTTCCGGCGGACGATGCTCGGCCAGGCAGTCGGTGCGACGCTGACGGGTCTGAGCCTCTACGAGCTGCCGCCAGGACAGGCGGCGTGGGCCTACCACTACGAGCTGAACCGTGAGGAGTGGCTGATCGTCGTCGCGGGCGAGGTGGTCGTGCGCACCCCGACCGGCCATCGGGTCCTGCGGGCGGGCGACATCCTCTGCTTCCCGCCCGGGGAGGAGGGCGCTCATCAGGTACGCAACGAGTCGGGCGCGGTCGCTCGCTACGCGATGCCCTCGTCGTGGGCGGGCGAAGGCTACGTCGCGATTCGCCCGGACAGCAACACCGCATTGATCGTCGGTCCCGGCTTCAGGCGCATCGTGCCGCTCGACGAGGACTTCGACTACTGGGAGCGCGAGCCGTGAGCGAGGTCAATCTCTTCGATGTCGACGTCGAGAAAGACGCCGACGATGCGGACGGTTACCACGTCTCGTACGCGCGCATCGCCCCGCTGGTCGGCGGTCGACTGCTCGGCCTGTCGGTGTACGAGCTTCCGCCCGGGCAGAGCATCTGTCCCTATCACTATGAGATCGGCTTCGAGGAGTGGCTCTTCGTGCTGACGGGGCGCCCGACGCTGCGCACCCCGGACGGCGCGCGGGAGCTGCGTCCGTGGGACGTCGTGTTCTTCCCCGACGGCCCGACCGGCGCCCACAAGGTGACGAACAACACCGGCGAGACGCTGCGCGTCGCCATGCTCTCGAACAAGGGCGATCCGGGCGTCGCGATCTACCCCGACTCCGACAAACTCGGTGCGTTCCCGCCGAACAAGCTCTTCCGCCTGACCGACGCGGTCGACTACTTCGACGGCGAGACCTAGTCCACGACGCGGAAGCCCGAGCGGCGGCCGAGCGTGTGTGTGATGAAGTGGACGCGCTTCTCGCCCGTCGGGCCGTACGTGCCGTCGATTGCCCGGCGGATGAGCTCTGCGACGGAGACGCTCGACCGGTTCGCCTCGGCGGAAAGGAACTGGTACTGCGTCTCGCTCAGGATCAGCTGGAAGCGGCGAGACAAGGTGCTGTATCAGTACAGCTACAGCACGCGCCGTTCGCGCCAACTCGCGCACGGGACCGCGAAGGAACTGCAACTTTTCGCCAAACGGGCGCTCATTCGGTCAACGCGGTGACGTAGCTGTACAGCTACAGCACACGAATGTGTGCCTTCTCGTGCACTTTCAAAGCGGCGATCGAGGCCTAGGCGGACGCGTGCACCGGCGACAGCGCCGGAGCCCAGGAGCACAGTGGCGACACCTCGCCGGTCGAGCCGTTCAGGCGCCGCCAGCCGAGTGCGTGCTCGGCCTGCATCATCTTGTGGATCTGCGTCGTGCCCTCGTAGATGATCGGGGCGCGCGCGTTGCGGAAGTAGCGCTCGATGCCGTACTCCGCCGAGTAGCCGTACGAGCCGAAGACCTGGACGGCGAGGTGCGCCGCCTCGAACGCCGACTCGGTCGCGTGCCACTTCGCGAGCGAGGTCTCGCGCGTGTTGCGCTTTCCCTCGTTCTTCATCCACGCGGCCTGCATGACGAGCAGCTTCGACGTCTCGTACCCGAGCACCATCTTCGCGATCATGTCCTGGACGAATTGGTAGCGGCCGATCTCGCGGCCGAACGTCTCGCGCTCGCGCGCGTACTCGACGGACCGTTCGAGGCACGCGCGGATCACGCCGACACCGCCGGCCGCGACGGTGAAGCGGCCCTGGTCGAGCGAGTGCATGGCGATCTCGAATCCCTGACCCTCCTCGCCGATCAGGTTCTCGGCGGGGACCTCGATGTTCTCGAAGAAGAGCTCGCCCGTCGAGCCCGCCCAGATGCCGAGCTTGTGCTCGGTGTCCTGCGTCGTGAAGCCCTTCATGCCCTTCTCGAGCACGAACGCGCTGATGCCCTTGTGCCCGGCGGCCGGATCGGTCTTCGCGAAGACGAGCGCGTGGTCGGCGACGGACGCGTACGAGATCCAGTTCTTCTGTCCGTTGAGCACGTACGTGTCGCCCTCGCGGCGTGCACTGGAGCGCATCGCGGCGACGTCGGACCCGGCGCCGGGCTCCGTGAGCCCGAAGCACGCGAGCCTCTCGCCCTTCGCCTGCGGCGTCAGCCACCGTTGCTTCTGCTCCTCGGTGCCGTACTTGAGGAGCGAGAGCGAGTTGAGGCCGACGTGGACCGAGATCAGGGTGCGGAAGGCCGCTTCACCGCGCTCGATCTCCTCGCAGGCGAGCGCCTCGGCGACGTAGTCGAGACCGGCGCCCCCGTACTCCTCCGGGATCACGATCCCGAGGATCCCCAGGTCCGCCATGCCTTCGATCAGCTCGAGGTCGAGCTTGTGGTCGATGTCGTTCTGGACCGCGACGGGAAGGACGCGCTCGTCGACGAACGAGCGAACGGTGTCCTGGATCAGGCGCTGCTCGTCGGTGAGGGCGAAGTCCATGGGAGCCAGCCTAGCGGGGCGGAGTCAGCGCGGGCAGGCCGTCGATCGACGTCGCGTTCTTCTCGCCGACGTACGCGCGCAGGCCGTCGACGCCCTTCTTCGCGAGCCACGCGTCGCGCTGGGGCCGCTCCCCGACATACTCGAGCAGCGGCACGCCGTAGCCGCACGAGTCCGAAATGCGGTCGACGTGCACGCGGATCGTCCCGCGCACTCCGGTCCCGGGATCGCTCGCCGGCTGCACCTCCCCGCGTCCGTGGAGCCGCACGATCCTCGGCGGCCCGTCGAAGGCGCAGAACATGACGCAGATGCGGCCGTTGTCGTGGAGATGGGCAATCGTCTCGGCGCCGCTCCCGACGTGGTCGTCGTACTCGATCGTGCGGTCGTCGAGGATGCGGAGCGAGCCGATCGGGCCCTTCGGCGACACATTCACATGGCCGCCCTCGGAGGGCGCGGTCGCGACGAAGAACAGACGCTGCCGTCCGATCCATTCGGCGAGCTTCGCGTCGATGTGTTCGTAGATCTTTCCCATCCCCGAAACAGGTGACCCTGATCGCTCCGTCAGGTGAGTCGAGGCCGTCGTTTCCCGTCGATACTCGGGTGTGGCGTCGATTGCGGCACGAGCCTACCTCGCTCTCGGCATGTTCGCCGTGCTGCTGAACGCCGTGCTCGGCGGCAGCGACGCGCTCTACGACGGGATCGGCCTCGTCTCGGGTTGTGTCGTTCTCGCCGGCGTGGCCGTGAACCGGCCACGGGCGTGGCCCGCGTGGATCGGCGTCGGCGGATCGCTGCTCCTCTTCGCGTGCGGCGACATGGCGTACGGTTCCGGTGCGCCCTCGCCCTCGTTCGCCGACGGCCTCTATCTCGCGGGCGACCTCGGCTTGATCGTCTCGATCACGTCGCTCGTCGTCTTTGCGGGGGGCCGCGATCTCGGCTCCCACCTCGACGCCTGCCTGCTCGCCCTGATCGCGGGCGTCTGCGGGTGGACGCTCTTCGCGTCGGACGCGATGTCCGAGGGCACGGTTGCGGCGAGGGCCGTCAGCCTCGCCTATCCGGTGTGCGACCTCGTGCTGCTCGCACTGCTCCTCCGCCTCGTGTTCGTGCGCGGAGAGCGGACGCGGAGCTACTGGCTGCTGCTCGGCGCGGTCGTGACGCTCTTCGTCTCCGACGGCGGGTATGTGCTCCCGTTCGTCAGCTCGAGCTACCAGGCGGGCGGCTGGCTCGACGCGGGGTGGCTGACCAGCTATGTGCTGTTCGGCGCGGCCGCGCTGCATCCCTCGATGAGGCGCCTCGTCAGGCTGGGTACCGAGCGCGGCCCGTCGCTGCCGATCCGCCGGGCGTTCCTGCTCGGCGCGGGCTTGATCGCAGTGCCGTCGGCGATCGTCCTGCAGCGCCTGACGGGGTCGACCGCCAACGAGCTGGGCGACGACGTCGCACTGATGGTCGTCGCCGCCGTTGTCGTCGTCCGCGGGGGCTTCCTCGTGCGCGATCTCGAACGTCTCCGCCGGAAGGTCGAGGAGTCCGAGCGCCGCTTCCGGCTGGTCTTCGAGCGTGCGCCGATCGGCATCTCGATCGGCCGCGACGGCGTGATGAGCGAGACGAACCCGGCGCTCCAGCGCATGCTCGGCTACAGCGGCTCGGAATTCGCACGGATGCACTACACCGAGGTCACGCATCCGGACGACCAGGACGTCAAGCAGCAGATCGAGCTCGATGCCGGGCATCGCGACGCGTTCGCGATCGACAAGCGTTACCGCCACAAGGACGGGTCGTTCATCGACGCTCACATCCACGTGGTGCTCGACCTGGAAGACGGGCTCGGGATCAGCCTCGTCGAGGACGTCACCCGGCGGCGTGAGCTCGAGGATCAGCTCCGCCAGGCGCAGAAGATGGATTCGATCGGGAAGCTCGCAGGCGGAATCGCACACGACTTCAACAACCTCATGACCGCCGTGATCGGGTACAGCGACCTCCTGCTCCAGCACAACGACCCGGGTCCCGATGCGCGCGCGAAGGTGGACGCGATCCGCGACTCGGCGATACGCGCCAGCGACCTCACCCGGCAGCTGCTCGCGTTCAGCCGCCGGCAGATCCTGCAGACGCGGGAGATCGACCTGCGCCAGGTCGTCACGCGCATGGACACGCTCCTCAAGCGCCTGATCGGCGAGGACGTCCGGCTGGAGACGCTCGTCGGCTCGGAGCCCGTGATCGTCCGTGCCGACCAGACCCAGCTCGAACAGGTCGTCATGAACCTCGCTGTCAACGCCCGCGACGCGATGCCCGACGGCGGGACGCTGACGGTCGCCGTGATTTCCGACGGGGACACGGCCGTCCTCTCGGTCGTCGACAATGGGATCGGGATGGACGACCAGACGCGCGAGCGGATCTTCGAGCCGTTCTTCACCACGAAGTCGCTCGCCGAATCGTCCGGGCTCGGGCTCTCGACGGTGCACGGCATCGTCGGCCAGAGCGGCGGGACGATCAGCGTCGACAGCGAGCTCGGCCGGGGAACCGCCTTCACGATCAGGCTTCCCGCTGCCCGCTCGGTGCTCTTGCCGGCCGAGCCGGCGCTCGCTACGCTGGTTGACTGACTAGTCAATCAACACCCGGGAGAGCAGAAGGATGGCAACGGTCGACAGGGCCGTCGGCGGCGGGATCTCGTTCGCGCTGACGGAGGAGCAGAGGGAGTTGCGCGCCGTGGCGCGCGATTTCGCCGCGAAGGAGATCCGGCCCGTCGCCGCCGAGCACGACGTGCACATGCGGCACCCGGGAGAGGTGATCGCGAAGGCGCATGAGGTCGGCCTCATGAACCTGCACGTGCCTGCCGAGTACGGCGGCCTCGGGCTGAGTGCATTCGACGGGATGCTCGTCGGCGAAGAGCTGAACTGGGGCTGCACCGGCATCGGGACGTCGCTCGGCGCCAACGGCCTCGGCGCCGGGCCCGTGATCATCGCCGGCACGGAGGAGCAGAAGGCGCGGTGGCTCCCGCCCCTGATCGAGTCTCCGATTCTGTGCTCGTTCGGCCTCTCCGAGCCGGAGGCGGGCTCTGACGTCGCACGCCTCAAGACAACCGCGGAGCGCCGCGGAGACGAGTACGTCCTCAACGGCTCGAAGACGTTCATCACGAACGCCGGCTATGCGGACTGGACGGTCGTCTTCGCGAAGACGGACGTGGCGAAGGGGCACCGCGGGATCTCGGCCTTCGTCGTCCCGATGGACTCGCCCGGCGTCACGATCGAGCAGCACCTCGACAAGATGGGCCAGCGCGCGACCGACACGTCGGCGTTCGCGCTGCAGGATGTCGTCGTGCCCGCGGCCAACCGGCTCGGCGAGGAGGGCCAGGGATTCAAGCTCGCGATGCAGACGCTCGACTTCACGCGGCCCGGAACGGCGATCGGCGCGGTCGGCGTCGCCCAGGCGGCGTACGAGCTGGCGGTCGAGTACGCCAAGGAGCGCGTGACGTTCGACATGCCGATCGCGATGCACCAGGGCGTGAACTTCATGATCGCCGACATGGCGACCGAGATCGAGGCGGCGCGCCTGCTCACCTGGCAGGCTGCCTGGATGCTCGACCAGGGGGAGCGCGCGACGCTCTACTCCTCGTTCGCCAAGCGCTTCGCCGCCGACACCGCGATGAAGGTGACGACCGATGCGGTCCAGGTCTTCGGCGGCTACGGCTACATGAAGGAGTACCCGGTCGAGAAGCTCATGCGCGACGCGAAGCTGTTTCAGATCTACGAGGGCACCTCGCAGATCCAGCGCCTCGTGATCGCCAAAGAGATCTTCCTGCCGCGCGGATGAGCGTCGCGTAGGCTCGACGGAGTCGAGATGAGCATCGAGATCGACCTCTCCGGCCGTGTTGCGCTCGTGACGGGCGGTTCACGCGGTCTGGGCAGGGCGGATGCCCTCGCCCTCGCGCGCGCCGGCGCCGACGTCGTGATCGCCGACCTGCTCGTCGAGTCGGAGCTGACCGAGGAGACCGACGCCTACGGACCGCTCGCGATGGTTGCGCGCACTCAGGGTCTCGTCGGAACCGAGTCGGCCGCCGAGGAGATCCGGGCGATGGGGCGGCGGGCGCTCGCGGTCCGCTGCGACGTCACCGACCGCGAACAGGTGGCGGCCGCGGTCGCGCGCACGGTCGAGGAGCTCGGATCGGTGGACATCCTCGTCAACAACGCCGGCACGCTCGACCACGTCGGTCAGTTCACCGACCAGAACCCGGAGCTCTGGGAGCGCGACCTGCGCGTCAACCTGACCGGAGCGTTCAACTGCGCACAGGCGGTCTGGCCGCACATGAAGGGGCGCAGGTGGGGTCGCGTGATCAACATGGCGTCGGTCGCCGGCACGCTGGGCGGGTTCGGCCAGGCGTCGTACTCCACGACGAAGTCGGGCGTCCTGGGTCTGACGAAGACCCTCGCGATGGAAGGGGGCCGCCACGGGATCACCGCCAACGCGATCGTGCCGGGGATCATCGGCACGGAGGCCTTCCACATGGCAAACGCCGCGATGAACGAGCGCATTGCAAACCGGACGGTGTTCAAGCGGCCCGGCGAGCCCCGGGACATCGCAAACGCGATCGCGTTCCTCTGCTCCGATCTCGCCTCGTATATCACCGGGATCGAGCTGAACGTCTCCGGCGGCGTCGAGCTGTTCGTCTTCTAGGAGGGAGCGCGGCTACCATGGCCGCGTCGTGGCTGCCTCGTCCCCGGCCGTTCGCGCACGCCGCCGCGCAGCTGCGCGTCCCCGCACACGGTCCCGTGTCGGCCTGCTCGCGCTCGTCGTCGCGGTCGTCGCGGTCGGCCTCGGGCTGATCTTCGCCGGCTCACCGAACCGGCTCGCAGAAGGCACGCGGATCGCCGGCGTGGACGTCGGCGGGCTCACACCGGCGAACGCGCGCCGGCTCCTCGAGCGGCGCTCCGAGCGCCTGGCGCGCGTGCCCGTCGTCTTCACCTTCGGCGGTCGGCGTTTCCCGATCACGCCCCGCGAGCTCGGCGTCCGTGTCGACTGGATGGCGGCCGTGTCGAACGCGCAGCGGCAGGGCGACGGCTTCGGCTTCGTCCGCGGCTACCGGAGGCTCGAGCTCCAGATCTTCCCGCAGGAGGTCGAGCCGCCGACCAAGGCGTACGACGCAGCCGTCGACTACGAGCTTCGACTGCTGGCGAAGGCGGTGAACCGCCCCCACCGCGAGGCACGCCTCGTGCGTCGCGGCCTGCACATCACGATCGCCGCGGGTGCGACCGGCCAGACCCTCGACCGCGCCGCCGCGCGCAAGGTGCTCGTCAGGTCGCTCGCGTCGTTCGCGCGCGCCCCCGTGGCGCTTCCGGTGACCGTGGACGCGCCACGGGTCACGGTCGCGACGCTGGCGGGTCGCCAGCGCACCGCTTCCCGTGTCATCTCCGCGCCGGTGACGCTCGTTGCGGGACCGACCAGGTACAGGGTGCCGCGGTGGCGGCTCGCGAAGCTGCTCGACCTCTCGACGATGCGCTTCTCAGGGCCCGTCGCCGACGCCTTCTTCGCGCGGCTCGAGCGGAACGTCGACAGGCCGCCGCGCGACGCCGACTTCGCGGTCTCCTCCGACGGCAGCGTGCACGTGGTGCCGTCCAGCCTCGGCCTCGCGCTGGACGTCCCTCGGTCGGCCAGGCGGATCCTTGCGGCGGCGACGAAGGTGCAGAACCGCGTCGCGACGCTCGTGCTGGACGAGTCGCAGCCCAAGCGCACGACGGAGGCCGCGCAGGCGATGGGCATCACCGGGACGGTTGCGAGCTACTCGACGGTGTACGGCGGTATCGCGAACCGCATCCACAACGTGCAGCTCGTCGCGCACCTCGTCGACCACAAGTTCATCGCTCCGGGCCAGACGTTCTCGTTCAACGGGACGACGGGCGAGCGGTCGGCGGCCAAGGGATTCCTCGAGGCCCCGGTGATCGTGAACGGCGAGTTGCAGACCGGGCTCGGCGGCGGTGTCTGCCAGGTCTCGACGACCGTCTTCAATGCGGCGTACGAGGCGGGCCTGCCGATCACGGCGCGGACGAACCACGCGCTGTACATCTCGCACTACCCCCTCGGCCGCGACGCGACCGTGGACTACCCGGGCGTCGACCTCAAGTTCGTGAACGACACGAAGCACTGGCTGCTGCTGCGCACGTACGTCGGCTCGTCCTCGCTGACGGTCTCCCTCCTCGGCGCCCCGCAGCATCGCCGCGTCGAGACGACGACCGCGCCGCTCACGGTCGTCTCGCCTCCGCCGGTTCAGAAGACCGTCGACGCGACGCTCGACCCGGGACAGGTCGTGGTCGACGACTCCGGCGCGCCGGCGCAGCGGAC
>JABFWJ010000410.1 GCA_013362295.1 Thermoleophilia bacterium | reverse complement strand
ATCGGTTCGCTGTCACGGCTGGGCAAGCGCTGGGCCGTTCCGGTCGGCCTCGTCTATGCGGGACTTGCGATCGGGATCGCCGTCGCGATGCCCGTGCACGGCCGGTTCGGATCGACGGAGGTGCCCCGCGCACAGGTTCATCTCGACCTCCTTCCACGGCTCTCGGCGATCGCGGCGAGCTCGCTCGGGACGCTCGCCGTCCTCTTCGTGGCCGTCGTGACGCTGCGCAGACGGCCACTCGGTAACGCACTCGTCGTCGCGGCCGTCGCGGCCGCCGCGACCGCGTCTGCGCTGACGCAGACGGCGGTCGCCGCGGCCGCTGCACTGTTCGCGCTCGCCGCTGCGCTGCTCTACGCAGCGATCAGGACGTAAGGCGTCATCGCCGCGCTGGTTCCCGGTCGGGCTGCTCGACGAGCTCCTGGAACAATGCGCGGTAGTGCTGCACGGCCCTGCGGAGCTCCTCGGTGCCGGCGTTGCCGCGGTCGTGGGCGACGGCGATGCCGTGGCCGGCGCGATAGTTCTCGACGACGTCGGGATGGTCGACCGACAGGTCTCCCGCCCGGGTGTCGAAGTCGTCCACGGGGTAGCCGCGCTCGCGCATGACGTTCTGGATCAGCGAGTCGGCCTTCGCCACCGAAGCGGCAGGGTCGTCGACGAAATTTGCCTGGATCGACAGCCACTGCGCGCGGTACGCCTCGCGCCGTTCGACGCTGAGCGGGGTGATGTCGAACTGCTCGCGGCGCTGCTCGCGCTCGCGCAGCTCGGCCTCGGCCGCCCGCTTCGTCGGCGCATCGGCGGCCACGCGGTCGTACTCCGTGCCGAAGCGCTCCTGCAGGCCCTTCGAGCGCCGCGTGCGCAGCCCGGCCAAGATCGCGCCGAGCACCACCAGCGCCACGACGACTGCGATCACGATCCACACCCACGTGTCCATACGTCCTCCTTCCGTCTGCGGTCAGGACGACGTGCCCGTGGAAGGCGTACCCGCGAAGGCGATCCCTAAGCGTCTGGCTTCTCGAGCGCGTACCACGCTGCGACGCGATCGGCGAACGATTCGTCCGCATCCTCGTTCTCGTCGAGCCGCATCGCCTTCGTGCGCACCTCGCCGAGATAGCGCGCAATCTCCTCCGGGCCCTTGCCCCGCCGCAGCATCCGGCCGACGCGCTCGAGGTACGGGTCGTACGCGTCCGCGCGGGCCGCGTCGTCGTAGACGTTCTGCGGATCCCAGTGCTCGACCGCCAGCAGACGGAGCGCCGGCAGCCCGGTGGCCGCCCACCAGCGCCGCCAGCCGAACAGCTGCATCAGTTCAGCGTCACCCAGACCGCGCCGCCGGCGGCGGCGATTCCGCGTGGCAGCCCACCGACGTGAATGGGTGGGCGGGCTGTGCCTGTCTTCGGGTCGACACGCACGACGGTCGAGTCGCCGCACGCGACCCAGACCGCACCTTCCCCGTAGGTGAGCGCGAGCGCGTTCCGGCAGACCGGGATCGATGCAACGATCCCGTGGAGGTTCGGGTCGACGCGAATCACGGAACCGTCGACGGCGCTGATCCAAAGCGCGCCGCCGCCGAGTGCGACATCGGTCGGGTTCGGAGGCAGGCGACCGGCCGCCAGACTCGCGTCCGTGGCGAGCGGGAGCGAGTTCGTCAGCCTTCCCGTCCGCGTCGAGACGCGCGCCACCTGGCTCGCGATACTGCTGACCCAGTACGCCGCGGTGTCGTCGGCGACGAGCAGGTCGCCGTAGATCTCGATGTTCACCGTTCGCATCGCACCGTTTCGCGTATCCGAACGGGCGGCTCCGCGCACGTGTCCTGCCAGGAAGCCGGTCGACCACAGGGCGTTGCCGCCGACGGCTATCACCGAGGCGCCGATGCTCGTCTCGAACCGGCGGTCGATCCGCCCGGACGCCGGGTCGATGCGCTCGAGCTTGGCGTAATCCAGCGGATGCGCGACGTCGCCCCGGAGCCGCCCGACGAGCCAGATGCCGCCGTCTCCGATCGTCAGGTCGTTCGCTGTCAGATCGAGTGGGACCGTCTCGACGACACGGTGCGCGCGCGCGTCGATGCGCGTCAACGTCCCATCGCCCTTGTTCAGGACCCAGACGCCGCCGTATCCGGCCGCAATCGTCGTCGGCGTGTGGCCGACCTGCACGCGGTCGACCACGCGCGTCGACGTTGGATCGATCACCGCAACGAGATCGACGCTCTGGTCGCTCCGAGCCGCGGCCGGCGGCGTTCCGCCTCGTGCAGCAAAGAAGACCGTGACATCAATCGCGGCGACGACCGCAGCGGTCGCGGCGATGCCCATCACCCAACGCGGGACCACCCGCCGAGTGTAGGACGAAAACCTTCTGGCCGTTAGGGGAGGCCGCGCTGAAGCCGATAGCGGTCGCGCTGAATCGAGGGCAGATCGTCGCCGCCGCGCAGGATCATCCGGAGCGGCGCGGACCGCGGACCGTT
>JABFWJ010000415.1 GCA_013362295.1 Thermoleophilia bacterium | reverse complement strand
GGTGATGGTCGACAACCCGCGCGGCGCGATTTTCGGCGGCGTCGTCGCCGCGCCGGCCTTCGCCGAGATCGCGAAGTTCGGTCTGCAGTACCAGGGCGTGCCACCGGACGCGCCGGTTTCGAGGAGCGCCGACACGGGGTAGAGTCGTCCCGTCGGAGGACGAACAAGGGGACGGGGTTGGCAGGTAGGGGTGGGCGCGCCCGGCGCGCCGCGGTTGTGCTCCTGGTACTCGGCTGCATGCTCTGCGGCGCCGACGCGGCGCGTGCCGCGGTCCGGCACATCCCCCTGACCAAGCCGTTCGCCCGCGGACGCGTCGAGCGCGCCGACCAGGACACGTTGCTCGTCCGCCTTCAGCCGGGCGCGAACGCCCGGTCGCTCGGCGTGCGCGTGCTGAGGACTGTTCCGGGCACCGACTACGCCCTCGTCGCCGTCGACGGTCCCGTCGAGCGGGCGCTGGGGCGCCTGCGCCGCGACCCGCGCGTCGCACGGGCGCAGCCGAACTGGGTGCGCTCTGCCTTCACCGTCCCGAACGACCGCCTCTACCGCAAGGGCGTGTTCCAGCGTCCGTACCTCGAGCGGCTGAGAGCTCCACTGGCCTGGAGCACGCAGACCGGCTCGCACGCGCAGGTCCTCGCCGTGCTCGATACGGGCGTTGACGCGGATACGCCCGACCTGGCCGGCCGCCTGCTGCCGGGCTACGACTTCGTCGGCAACGACGCCGACCCCGCGGACGACAACGGGCACGGGACGATGGTGACCGGCATCGCGGCCGCCGCCGGCAACGACGGCGTCGGCATGACCGGCGTCGCGTGGGACGCGAGCGTGCTGCCCGTGAAGGTCCTCGACGCGGACGGCGCCGGCACGGACGCGAGCGTGGCCGCCGGCATCACCTGGGCGGCCGATCACGGCGCCACCGTGATCAACCTCTCGCTCGGCGGGCCACAGCCGAGCGACGTCCTGAAGCAGGCCGTCGATTACGCGCTTGCCCGGGACGTCGTCGTCGTTGCCGCAGCTGGCAACGACGGGCATCGCACGCCTTCGTATCCCGCTGCGTATCCGGGCGTGGTCGCCGTCGGCGCCACCGACTGGTCGGGGAACATCGCCTTCTTTTCCAACTGGGGACCGTGGGTCGACATCGCCGCTCCCGGGATGAGCGTCGGCGGGCCGGTCCCCGCTCCGGGGGCCTGCGCCGACTACGCGGCGGGCGACGGCACGTCGTTCTCCGCCCCGCTCGTCGCGGGTGCGGCGCTTCTCGTGCGATCTGCGAACACGCTGCTCACGGGGCCGCAGGTTGTCTCGAGGATCGAGGACGGTGCGCGCGACGCCGGCCCGCCGGGCTTCGACGACGCGTACGGGCACGGCGTGCTCGACCTGGCGGCGGCCCTCGGCGCCGCACCCGCCGGGCCGGCGACGATGCCGCAGGGCGATCGGCACGAGCCGAACAACACGATGGCGACGGCGACGCCGCTGCACGCCGACCCGAGCGGTCAGGACCTCTCGATCCAGCCGCAGATCTCGGTCGAGGGCGAGGCGGACTGGTACGCGTTAGACATCGCGCAGCCCGGCGTGTTCAACGTCAGCGCGACGCCGCCCGACTACAACTTCACCGCCTACCGCGCCGAGGAGATGGACGCCGTCCTCGACGTGTACGCGCCCGACGGACGTCTCATGCGTCACGTCGACGAGTACGGCGTCCGCGAGAGCGAGGACGACATCGAGTACGTCCTCAAGACCGGGCGGTATTACGTGCGCGTCAGAAACGCCGGCCCGTCGCGCACCGTCATGAACTACCAGATGGGTCTGATGGTCTCGGCGACGCAGCCGGGACGATTCGAGCGCTTCGCGGCGTCGAACGTGGGGCCGACCTCCGCCCAAGGCGTCGCGATCGCCGACGTCACCGGCGACGGCCGGAACGACATCCTGATGACGACGTCCGCCTACATCGGCGTTCCGGACATCGACTGGAAGCTCTTCCTGTGGGAAGGCCGCGCGGACGGCTCGCTGGAGCAGACACGCGTGATCGCCACCGATGCGTCCAACACGTCGGGCGCGCAGCAGCTGGCGGTGGCCACAGGCGACCTGGACGGGGACGGCAAGACGGACGCGGCCGTCGCCGTCGGCTCGGGGGTCGACGTGTTCCTGCAGCAGAACGGGACGCTCGCTGCGCCGACGCTCGTGCCGGCGGGCGGCGCCCAGCAGGTGGTGATCGCAGACGTCAACGGCGACGGTCGCAACGACATGCTCGTGGACTCGCGTTCGACGGGCGTGACTCTCCTCGTCAACGCCCCGGACGGATGGCACCCGCAGACGGTGACGCCGCAATTCCAGCAGGAGATCGAGGCCGGCGACGTCACGGGCGACGGCCGCGTCGACGTCGTCGGCTGGACCGATCCCGCCTCGACGCCGGCGACCGTGCATGTCTTCGCGCAGCTCCTCGACGGCACGTTCGCGCCCGCGGCCGATTACCAGGCGACGGTGGGCTACTGGTCGGGCGGCGGTGGGATCGCGGTCGAGGACGTCACGGGCGACGGTCGCAAGGACGTGTTGCTCTCGATCGGCGGCAACTCGCCCGGCGCGCTCGTCAATGTCTTCGCCCAGGGCGGTGACGGGAGGCTCGCGCCGCCCACCGTCTTCAATACGCCCGACATCCCCGGCGCGCTCGCGACGGGCGACTTCAACGGCGACGGCCGCCCCGATCTGCTGGCGCTGCACGACGGCTGGGAGGAGGCGAGCATCTGGCTGCAGGCGGCCGCAGGCGGGCTCGTGTCCCCGGCGGACTCGATCGCGACGCTTCCGTACGCGAGCAGCTACGAGCCCAAGGGCGTCGCGGTGGGGGACGTCAACGGTGACGGCGCGGTCGACTTCGCGGTCGCCGACTACAACACCGGGCTCGTCGTCGTGCGCCAGCTCGGCCTCGACCAGGGCGTGCCCGGCTGGGCGCTCGACGCCTCGCCCGCCGACCTCGCGACCGGCGTCGCCGCCGACGCGGCGCCGGCGGTGCGATTCGGGCGCGCGCTCGACCCGGCGTCGCTCACGGCCGACACCGTCCAGCTCCTGTCGGCGAGCGGTGCGCCCGTCGCCGCCACCGCGACGTGGGACGCGGTGAGCCAGACGATCCAGGTGCATCCGTCCGCGCCGCTCGCCGCGGGCGGGTATTCGCTCGAGATCTCGGGCGTTCGCGGCGCATCCGGACTGGCGATGCCGACGGACTTCGTGACTCGCTTCGTGGTCGGCGCAGCCCCGGACACCACGCCGCCCGACACCGTCCTCCTCGCGGCGCCGCCGGCCTCGTCGGTGAACGCGTCTCCTCGCTTCGTGTTCGCCTCGACGGAGCCGGACGAGCACTACGAGTGCGCCGAGGACGGCGGCCAGTTCTTCCCGTGCCGCTCGCCCTACCACTACACCTACGCGCTCGTCACCGGCGCGCACACCGAGGACATCCGCGCGGTCGACGGGAGCGGAAACGCCGATCCGACGCCGGCGCACGTGGCCTACACGATCACGCCGCCGCCCTCCTCTGCGCCGAGCAACGACTTCGGGCCGGGCCAGCTGCTCGGCGGCAGCTCGGGCTCGGTGACGGGCTCGAACGTCGGCGCGACCTGGTACTACGAGGAGCTCCCGGTCGAAGGGAACGCGGGCGGGCGCGGCGTGTGGTTCAACTGGACCGCGTCGGCCGACGGGCCGGCGACGTTCACGACGAGCGGAACCGGGTGGGACACGCTCCTCGCCGTCTACGAGCTGACGACCCCCAGCACGCTCCCGCAGATCGCGGGGAACGACGACGTCTCCGTCGCCGACCAGACGAGCCGGGTGACCTTCGACGCCGTCGCCGGGACGACCTACTACATCGTCGTCAACGGCTTCGACGACGGCTCGGACGGCGCGATGGGCTCGTTCACGCTGAGCTGGTCGTCTGCGGGGAGCACCGTCGACACGGCGCCGCCCTCCGACACGCTCACCGCTCCGGCAGAGGGCGCGTGGGTCGGCCCGTCGGTGCAGCTGAGCGCGACCGCGGCGGACGACGTCGGGCTCGCGCGCGTCGAGTTCCTCGCGGGCACGACGCTGATCGCGACCGACACGGAGCCGCCCTACACGGCGACCTGGAACCCGACGGGCTTCACCCAGGGAACGTCGGTGCCGATCACCGCCCACGCGGTCGACACCTCCGGTAAGTCCGCCGACTCGACCCATAACGTCTTCGTCGACACAACCCCGCCCGACACGACGATCACCGCAGGCCCGTCGGGGACGGTGACGTCGCCGACGGCGACGTTCTCGTTCAGCGCCGACGAAGCCGGCACGACGTTCTTCTGCACGATCGACTACTACACGACCGCCGCCTGCACGTCGCCGCAGACCTACAGCGGCGTGACCGGCGGACCGCACACCTTCGAGGTGTGGGCGATCGACCGAGCCGGCAACGCCGATCCCACGCACGCGACGCGCTCGTGGACGCTCTCGAACGACATGTTCGCCGCGGCCTCCGTCGCGGATGCGAATCCCGGGCTGCTCGTTTCCGGCTCCAACGTGGGTGCGACGAAGGAAGCGGGCGAGCCGAACCACGCCGGAAACCGCGGCGGCCACTCGATCTGGTGGCGGTTCACGCCGCGCTGGAACGGCACGATGACGATCGACACCCAGGGCAGCACCTTCGACACGCTGCTCGCCGCCTACACGGGCTCGGCGGTCTCGGCGCTGACGCAGGTCGCGGCGAACGACAACGCAGGCACGGCGACGTGGAGCCGCGTCAGCTTCGCGGTCACGGCAGGCACGACCTACCGCATCGCCGTCGACGGCAGAGGCGGCCGCACCGGGAACGTGACGATGGCGTTCAGCGGGCAGCCCGCCGCCGCCGACACGACGCCGCCGGACACGACGATCACCTCGGGCCCGTCGGGGACGGTGAGCGCGACCTCTGCCACGTTCGCGTTCTCGTCGACGGAGGCCGGCTCGTCGTTCGAGTGCCGCCTCGACGGATCGTCGTGGAGCGCGTGTACCTCGCCGCAGAGCTACTCGGGCCTCTCCTTCGCGACGCACACGTTCGACGTGCGCGCGACCGACACAGCCGGGAACATCGACCCGACTCCCGCGACGCAGACTTGGACGATCTCGAACGCGCCGGCGGACGTGACGCCGCCCGATACGACGATCGACTCGGGGCCGGCCGCGAGCACGACGTCGACCTCGGCGACGTTCACGTTCTCGGCGAGCGAGGCGGGCTCCACGTTCCAGTGCCAGCTCGACGGCTCCCTCTGGAGCGCCTGCTCGTCGCCCGCGGGCTATTCGGGCCTCGCGGTCGGCGCGCACACGTTCCAGGTGCGGGCGACCGACGCCGCGGGCAACACGGACCAGACGCCGGCGACGCAGTCGTGGTCGGTGACCGCGCCGGCTTCGACGTCCAACGACGCGTTCGCCGCCGCGCACGCGATCGGAGGCGTCAGCGGGACAGTCAACGCGAGCACCGTCGGGATGACGAAGGAGACCGGCGAGCCGAACCACGCGGGGAACGCCGGCGGGCACTCGATCTGGTACGCGTGGACGGCCCCGTCGGCCGGGACGGTGACCTTCGACACCGTGGGCAGCAACTTCGACACGCTGCTCGCCGTGTACACGGGGACGTCCGTCTCCGCGCTCACCCAGGTCGCCGCGAACGACGACGCGGTCGGCACGCAGAGCCGCCTCTCGTTCAGCGCGGTCGCGGGAACCGTCTACCAGGTCGCGGTCGATGGGTTCGCCGGCGCGAGCGGCAGCGTAACGCTCAGCTGGAGCGTCGCGGCAGGCGCGACGAACGATGCCTTCGCCTCGCCGCAGCCGCTGTCGGGGGCCACCGGATCCTGGAGCGGCACGAACACGACGGCGACCAAAGAGGCGGGCGAGCCGAACCACGCAGGCAACGCCGGCGGCCACTCGATCTGGTTCTCGTGGACGGCGCCCGCCGGCGGTCCGACGACGTTCAAGACCGCGGGGAGCACGTTCGACACGCTCCTCGCGGTGTACACCGGCACCGCCGTCTCGGCGCTCACACAGCTGGCCGCGAACGACGACGCGAATGGAACGCTGCAGAGCCAGCTCTCGTTCACGGCCTCGCCCGGCGTCACCTACCGCATCGCCGTGGACGGCTTCGGCGGCGCGACCGGCAGCGTCACGCTCGCGTGGTCGCAGCCCTGACAGTCGTTTGACTCCGTCCGGCCGCCGTGTCTGAAATAGCACGACCCCTCACCAGGAGGACGTGCGTGGACATTCGTGACGAGACCGCCGGCGAAGCCCAGTCCGACGAGGCCGAGCTCGCCCGGTTCGGGTACAGCCAGGAGCTGCGCCGCTCGCTCGGGCTCTTCAGCTCCTTTGCGGTCGCCTTCAGCTACATCTCGCCGACCACCGGGATCTTCGCGCTCTTCGCGCTGGGCCTGACGACGATCGGCGGGATCTTCTTCTGGAGCTGGCCGATCGTTGCGCTCGGCCAGTTCGTGATCGCGCTCTCGTTCGCCGAGCTCGCGAGCCACTACCCGCTCGCCGGCTCCGTGTACCAGTGGTCGAAGTACCTCGCGAAGAAGCCGCACGCCTGGTTCACGAGCTGGATGTACCTCTTCGCCGGGATCCTCACGATCACCGCGGTCGCGGTGACGCTGCCGCTCGCGCTGATCCCGACGCTGAACGGGATGGGCTGGCACCTGGCGAACAACCTGCACAACCAGCGGATCGTCGCGCTGATCGGGATGCTCGTCGTCACCGTGCTGAACATCTACGGCGTGCGCGCTGTCGCGCTGATCAACAACGTCGGCGTGCTGTTCGAGATCCTCGGCATGGTCGTGTTCGCGTTCGTGATGGCGCTCTTCCACAACCACCAGGGCGTCGGCGTCATCTTCCACGCGGGCGGCACGAACGCAACGCTCTCGACGTTCCTCGTCGCGATGTTCATGAGCCTCTTCGTGATCTACGGGTTCGACACCGCGTCGTCGCTCGCCGAGGAGACGCGCAACCCGCGCAAGGAGGGGCCGAAGGCGATCCTGATCGCCGTCGCCGGGGCGTTCGTCGTCGGCGGCATCTTCATCTGGGCGACGCTGATGGCCATCCCCGGCACGCTGCAGTCGGGAATCAAGGGCGCGCTCGGGCCGGCGGCGGTGATCGACGCCAACTTCTCGAACGCGTTCGCCACGACGTACCTCACGGTCGTGACGATTGCGATCTTCATCTGCCTGCTCGCGATCCAGGCGAACGTGATGCGCCTGTGCTTCGGGATGGCGCGCGACGACCAGCTGCCGGGCTCGTCGCTGCTGCGCACGGTGAATCCCCGGCTGCACACGCCCTGGATCGCCTGTATCGCGGTGACCGTGCTCGCGGCGATCCCGCTGCTCCAGTACGCGGGGGCGACGTACCTCGCGATCGCGGCGACGGGCCTGATCTACCTGAGCTACTTCCTGCTCGGAGTCGCGATCCTGCGCGCACGGTTGAACGGCTGGCCCCGGCGGCCCGCGCCGTTCGCGCTCGGCAAGTGGGGCGTCCCGGTCTCGCTGCTCGGCCTCGCGTGGGGCGGCGGGATGCTGATCAACTTCGCGTGGCCGCGCGCCGCGTCGAACCCGACGCCGCAGCAGACCGGCAACCTGCTCGACTTCCACTGGGGCTGGTTGAACCACCGGCCCGTCCTGTGGACGGCCGCGATCGTGATCGCAGGGGTCGGCGCCGCGTACTACGGCCTCGTGCAGCGCCGCAGGCCCGCGCACGTCGAGGCGCCCGAGGGCGAACTGCCTGCACCCGCGGCCGTCGGTTGAGAAGCGGGGCGGCCCCGGCCGCCCCGCTAACTTTCGCCTCGATGGATCTGAACCGCCTCGCGGAAGCGATCGGCATCGCCGAGGCGCCGTCGGTCGAGATCCTCGACCTCGCCTACGACACCCGCGCCGTCACCCCGGGCTCGCTCTTCTTCTGCGTCCCGGGCGCACGTGCCGACGGGCACGAGCTCGCAGCGGCCGCGGTCGGCGCCGGGGCGGTCGCGCTCGTCGTCGAGCGTCCGGTCGACGTGTTCGTCCCGCAGCTTTCGGTGCCGAGCGTGCGCGCCGCGATGGGCCCGGCGGCCGTCCGCTTCTTCGGCGACCCGTCGCACGAGCTCGACGTGGCGGCCGTCACCGGCACGAACGGGAAGACCACGACCGCGTTCCTCCTGCGCTCGATCCTCGAGGAGGCCGGAAGGCGCCCCGCGCTGCTGACGAACATCGAGCGTCGAGTCGGCGGCGAGCAACGGCCCATCGGCCTGAACACGCCGGAGGCGATCGACCTGCAGCGCCTCCTGCGCGAGATGCTCGACGCCGGCGACCGCTCGTGCGTGATCGAGGCGACTTCGATCGCCGGCGCCAAGGGGCGCCTCGCCGGCACGCGCTTCGCGGTGCTCGTCTTCACGAATCTCACGAGGGACCATCTCGACTTCCACGGGACGATGGAGGAGTACTTCGCCGCGAAGCGCGCGCTGTTCGCGCAGGCCGAGCGCGCGGTGATCAACGTCGGCGACGAGTGGGGCGCCCGGCTCGCGCAGGAGCTGCCGGCTGCACGCACGTTCACGCCGGACGACGACCTGCCGTTCGACCTCAAGCTACGCGGCCGTTTCAACCGCGCGAACGCGCTGGGCGCGCTGTGGGCGGCGCGCGAGCTCGGCGTCGACGAGGCGGCGATCGCGCGCGGCGTCGAGAAGCTGGAGGGGGTGCCGGGCCGCTTCGAGTCGGTGGAGGAGGGCCAGCCGTTCGCGGTGATCGTCGACTACGCGCACACGCCCGATTCGCTCGCGAACGTCCTGCAGGCCGCGCGCGGGCTCGGCGACGGGAGGCTGACCGTCGTCTTCGGCGCCGGCGGAGACCGGGATCGCGAGAAGCGGCCGCTGATGGGCCGCGCCGCCGCCGCGTACTCGGACCGCGCGATCGTCACCACGGACAATCCCCGCTCGGAGGACCCCGCCGCGATCGCGGCGCAGGTGGCGGACGGCGAGCTCGAGATCGTGCTCGACCGGCGCAGCGCGATCGCGTCGGCACTGGCGGATGCCGGGCCCGGCGACGTCGTCGTGATCGCTGGCAAGGGCGCCGACACCGAGATGGAGATCGCCGGCGGCAACGTCGCCTTCGACGACCGTGCCGTCGCTCGGGAGCTCCTGACGTGATTCCCCTGGAGGTGAACGCCCTCGAGTCGCTCGGCCGTCTGATCGCTCGGCCCTGGGCCGACGTCGTGACCGGCATGCAGGTCGACTCGCGCCGGATCGAGGAGGGCGACCTCTTCGTCGCCGTCGACGGCGGCGAGGACTTCGTCGAGCACGCCCTCGCGCGCGGCGCGGCCGCCGCCCTGGTGCCGACGGACGCCTTCGCGGCGCTCGCCGAGATCGCGGGCGCGGTGCGGGAGCGCGCGCGGGCGCGCGTC
>JABFWJ010000414.1 GCA_013362295.1 Thermoleophilia bacterium | reverse complement strand
GTTCACGACGCGCGTCGGCGGTGTCAGCGACGGCGTCTACGCGTCGCTCAACCTGACCCGCGGCACCGGCGACGCTGCCGACAGGGTCGAGGCGAACCGCCGGATCGCCTGCGAAGCGCTCGGCCTTCCGTACGAGCGGCTCGCGTTCAACCGCCAGGTGCACTCGCCGACCGTCCACCGCGCGTCGCCGGCCGGCCGCGGCCAGCCGGGGGACGGGCTCTGGTCGGACGAGCCGCGCCTGCCGATGCTCGCGATGTCGGCCGACTGCCTGCCGATCGCGATCGCTCGCACCGACGGGCCGCGAGCGCTCGCGGTGCTGCACGCCGGCTGGCGGGGGCTCGCGGAAGGGGTCGTCGCCGCGGGCGTGAAAGCACTTAGTGTTGACTCAACACAAACTCTTGCGGCGGTGGTGGGGCCCGCGATCGGGCCGTGCTGCTACGAGGTCGGGCCCGAGGTGGCCGGCCTCTTCGACGATGATCTGACGACCGGCAGGCGGCTCGATCTCTGGGGCGCCGGCGAGCGCGCGCTGCGGGCCGCCGGCGTCGACCGCGTCGACCGGATCGAGCTGTGCACGCGTGACCACCCGGACCTCTTCTTCTCGCACCGCCGCGACGGCCGCGCCCGCGGCGTCCAGGGAGTGATCGGTGCCGTCGCCTGAGACGATCCGGGCGCGGCTCGACCGCATCCAGGCCGAGGTCGGGCCGAACGTGACCGTGGTCGCTGCGACGAAGTACGTGCCGCTCGCCGAAATGGCGGCGCTCGTCGAGGCCGGCATCCAGGTCGTCGGCGAGAACCGGGCGCAGGATCTGGAGGCGAAACACGCGCAGTACGGCGACGCGTTTCGGTGGCATTTCATCGGTCACCTGCAGTCGAACAAGGTGAAGGTCGTGAACCGCATCTGCGAGCTCGTGCACTCGCTCGATTCGAACTCCGCCGCGCGGCGGCTCGAGGTGCCGGCGCTCGTGCAGGTGAACCTCGCAGGAGAGGAGTCGAAGTCCGGCGTCCCGCCCGGTGAGATCCCGTCGTACCTGGCCTACGACGTGCGCGGGCTCTCGACCATGCCGCCGGCGGCCTCGTCGCCGGAGGAGTCCCGCCGCTGGTTTGCGCGGCTGCGCGACCTCGCCGCAGAGCACGGCCTCCGCGAGCTCTCGATGGGGACGACGCAGGACTACGCCGTCGGCGCCGAGGAGGGCGCGACGTACGTGCGTATCGGTTCGATCCTCTTTCGCGATTAAGATGGCCTGCAAATGGCGCTGGGGGATCTCTGGGCACGGACGCTCGTCTACTTCGGAATCGCCGAAGAGGACGATGACTGGGAGGACGAGGACGGCTACGCCGCCGAGGAGAGCCTCGAGCAGAGCTACCGCGAGCGGCCGAACGTCCGGCGGCTGACGCCGCGCCGCCGCGGGCAGGACTTCGACGACTGGACCGAGTCCGAGTCCGATCAACCGACGACGCGGGCCCCGGTCAGGCGCGAGCGCGAGCGGGTCCGCGAGATGCGCCCGCCGATCGAAGCCGTGCCGAGCCCGTCGAACGTCAAGGTGCACCTCGTCCTGCCGCGCAGCTTCAACGACGCGCAGCAGATCGCCGACAAGTACAAGCAAGGGATCCCCGTGATCCTCAACCTGCAGAGCGCCGACACCGAGCTGTCGAAGCGCCTGATCGACTTCGCGAGCGGACTGACCTACGCGCTGAACGGCGGGATGCAGCGCGTCGCCGACAAGGTCTTCCTGCTGACGCCGCGCAACGTCGAGGTCTCGGCCGAGCAACGGGCCGCACTGCTCGAGCGCGGCGGCTTCTTCAACCAGGCGTAGGAAAAAACACCCAAGGCCCGAAGGGAGCGCCCAATGGTGCTCGACGCCATCAACGAAGTCGAGCTGTTCGTGAACGTCTTCGTGAGCGTTTACGTCCTGGCGATCCTGGCGTACATCCTCACGTCCTGGGTGCAGCTGCCCTACTCCTTGCGGCCGGTGCAGCGGTTCCTCTACGACGTGTGCGAGCCCTACCTGCGGTTCTGGCGGCGGATGCTGCCGTTCTCGTTCGGGCCGATCGACTTCTCGCCGATCATCGCCGTGGCCGCACTGATCTTGGTCGAGCGGATCGTGATCGCGATCCTCGAGACCCAGCACTGAGAGGAGAGGGATGCGTTACACACCGGTTGAGCTGAGGCACGTCAAGATCGGCCGTTCGGCGTTCGGCGGCTACAAGCGACACGAGACCGACAAGCTGCTGGAGGACGTCGCCGACAGCTTCGAGGACGTCTGGCGCGAGCGCGGTGAGCTCGCGGACAAGCTCGAGGACGTCGAGCGGGTGCTCGCGGACGTGAAGCAGCGCGAGTCGCTGCTCGCCTCGACGCTGGTCGCGGCGGAGAAGGCATCCGCCGAGGTCCGCGAGGCGGCCAAGCACGAGGCCGAGCTGATCGTCGCGGAGGCCCACCACGAGGCACGCTCCGTGACGC
>JABFWJ010000439.1 GCA_013362295.1 Thermoleophilia bacterium | reverse complement strand
GATCGTGGCCACGATCGGGGCCGCGGCCGGAACCCGGGCTGAGCCGGAATCGGCCACCCGCCGGGCCCCGCAACCCGCTACATTGCATCATGGCCCACAAGGACAGGGATGTGATCGAAGGATTCGAGTTCGTCCACGGTGATCGGAAGTTCAGCTGCTGCGTCGAAGGGGAGAAGTCGGCGCCACGCGGTGCCTGGTGGTGGTTCCGCGTCTCGAGCGACGACCGCCATCGCTACGCCCCGTTC
This sequence comes from Thermoleophilia bacterium, assembly GCA_013362295.1. Classification (GTDB taxonomy): domain Bacteria; phylum Actinomycetota; class Thermoleophilia; order Gaiellales; family Gaiellaceae; genus PALSA-600. Next base: position 2,224 of record JABFWJ010000439.1, on the reverse strand, counting down.
CAGGCGCTCGCGAGCGACACGAAAGCGTCGGTGAAGTCGCGCATCGTCGCCTACTACGAGGACCTCCTCGCCCGCCGCGCCGCGCCGGCCCCGAGCTACTGGCGCCGCGGCGCGCCGAACAAGCCCGAACGGCCGGCCGCCGCCACCGCGACTCCCGTCGTCCCGGTCCCCGAGTCCTGAAGCACTACGCCCCGGAATGCCGTTAGGCATTCCGGGGCGTGCTGCGTCCGGGATCGGTTCACCGCGGCGCGCCGAGCTCTCCGCCCATCGCGCGCGCGAGATCGCGGCTGACGGAGCGACCGAGGCGTCCCCTTCATGTGCCGAGGTGACGGAGCGGCCGAACTGCACGAAGGGCGTAGTCCTGCACGGTCTCGACGAGCGGCCGATAGAGATCGGCCGGCCGCAAGAAGCTCGAGGTCCGCTCGCGCTCCCTTCGACGCCCTGCGACCGCCTAACTTGTGCCGCAGCGCTCGCCACCCGAACGACTGCGGATGCCAGCACGCCACGACCCATACGTCTCGCTGCGGAACCCGAACTTCCGCTGGTACGTCGCGAGTCTCGTCGCGTTCACGCTCGGGACGCAGATCCAGGCGGTGGTGGTGGCCTGGCAGGTATACGCACTGACGAAGGACCCGCTCTCGCTCGGGCTCGTCGGCCTCGCCGAGGCGCTCCCGTTCATCGGCGCGGCGCTGTACGCGGGACACATCGCCGACCGGCAAGACCGGAAGCGGCTCTCCGTGAGCGCGATGGGTGTCCAGACGATGTGCGGCCTGCTCCTGCTCGGCTACACCCTGCGCGCGGACGTGCTCGCGCCTGGTCGCGTGTGGCCAATCTACGCGGTAATGCTCGTCAGCGGGCTGGCGCGCAGCTTCCAGCAGCCGGCGCGCACCGCGTTAGGCGCGGAGATCGTACCGCGCGAGACATACCCGAACGCGGTCGCCTGGCGGTCGTCGCTCTGGCAGTTCGCGGCGGTGATTGGCCCCGCGCTCGGCGGGATGCTCTACGGCTTCTCCGGCGCGCGGCTCTCGTACGCGGTGGAAGCGGCGCTGTGCGGGGCCGGTGCGCTGCTCTTCGGCCGCATCGTCTACGTGCGACGGCCCGCGCTTGCGCACGACAGCACCGGGATCGCCGAGAACCTCACCGTCGGGATCCGCTTCCTGCTCAGGCAGAAGGAGCTGCTCGGCGCACAGCTGCTCGATCTCTTCTCGGTGCTCTTCGGCGGTGCGCCGGCGCTGCTGCCGATCTTCACCTCGGAGATCCTGAAGGTCGGGCCGCAGGGACTCGGCGTCCTCCGCGCCGCGCCGGCGGCCGGAGCGGTGGTGATGTCCGTGGTGCTCACGCATCGCCGGTTGCGGCGCGCCGGACGAACGCTCTTCCTCGCCGTCGCCGGCTTCGGCCTCTGCTGGATCTTCTTCGCCCTGTCGCACTCCTTCTGGCTCTCGCTCGCGCTGCTCGCGCTCAGCGGGATGCTCGACAACATCAGCGTCGTGATCCGCTCGACGCTGCTCACGGTGCGCACGCCGGAGCATCTGCTCGGGCGCGTGTCGGCGGTGAACCAGATCTTCATCGGCTCCTCGAACGAGATCGGCGAGTTCGAGAGCGGGGTGACGGCGCGGCTGCTCGGCGCGGTCCGCGCGGTGGTGGTCGGTGGCGTCCTGACGCTGGGCGTCGTCGGGGCGACGGCCTGGCGGGTGCCCGCGCTGCGCGAGCTCGACGAGCTGGCGTGACGCGCTAGGAGATCACGCGCCCCACCACGGCGCCGACGATCCGGAAGGCGCTCACCAGCACGAAGAGGGTGCCGAGCGCGGCGGCGATCCAGCGGGCGGCGAGGAGCACGCGCCGCCGCGAGACGGTGGCGGCGTCGGCGAGCTCGCGATCGGCGATCCCCCAAAGCCCGAAGGCCCCGATCGCGAGGGGAGCGAGCACGAATTGCCACCAGGACGGGCGCCACGCGACGAGCGCGACGAGCAGGAGCACGCCGATCGCCCCGTCCGCGACGAGCGCGCCATCCGACGACCGGCGTGCCTTCGCGGCGAGTGCGGCGTACGGACCCGGATGCCCGTCGTCGGCGGCGCCGTTAGGCATGATGCGCGAATCCATGATTCAACATGCACCGGCCGGGCCGCGCGCGTGAGGGTCGGATGGCCGCCGTCGGCGGGCTCGCCGGCGACGCGATCTCGTACGGCGAAAGGCTGTTGGCGCCCTCGCCGGCTCGTATCTTAAG
>JABFWJ010000143.1 GCA_013362295.1 Thermoleophilia bacterium | reverse complement strand
ACGGGCCCGGCCGTGAAGCTGACGGCGGCCGTCTGCGTGACGACGACCGAGTCGGTCGTGTCGGTCGCCGTGTAGGTCGTCGCCTCGGCGACGGTGTCTTTGACGGTGAACGTCGCCTGGCCGGACGCGTTCGTCGTGCCGGAGACCGTCGTGATCGTCGACGAGCCGCTGCCCTTGGCGAGCGTGACCGTCTTGCCGGAGATCGGGTGGGACTGCGCGTCCTTGAGCGTCACGGTGACCGTCGAGGTGGCGACGCCGTTCGCGGTCACCGAGGCCGGCGACGCCGACACGGTCGATTGCGCGGCCGTGACGGGCCCGGCGGTGAAGTTGACGGCGGCCGTCTGCGTGACGGTGACCGTGTCGGTGCTGTCGGTCGCGGTGTAGGTCGTCGACTCGACCGCGGTGTCCTTGACCGTGAACGTCGCGACGCCCGCCGAGTCGGTCGTCCCCGAGACGGTGGTGATCGTCGAGGAGCCGCCGCTCTTGGCGAGCGTGACCGTCTTGCCCGAGAGGGGATTCCCGTTCGTGTCCAGGATCGTGGCCGTGACGGTCGAGGTCGTCGAGCCGTCGGCGAGCACCGAGGTCGGCGACGCGCTCAGCGTCGAGAGCGACGCGCTCGCGGTCGCCGCGGCGGGGCGAATCGCGACCATGACCGCCGTCATGTCGCGGTTCGTGATCGTCGAGGACTTCGCGCCGACGGCGCCGGAGGCAGCCTGGATGACGTCGAACGAGCCGCTCGACGAGCGCACGCTGGGCGCGCCGCTCTGGGAGGAGACGCTGCTGCGGACGCTCATGCCCGTCGGCGTCGTGAAGCTCGAGTCGCCTGCCGTGCCGTAGAGCGCGAGTATCATGTCCTGCGCGTAGGTCGCGGTGCCGGCCGCGGTGGCCGCCGACGTCGTCGCGTTCGCCGTGGCCGTCGTCGAGGTGTCGATGTTGCTCCCGGCTCCGGCCCAGATGCCCGAGTAGGCGAGGATCACCGCCGAAGAGTCGCTTGCGCCGCTTCCGCTGGCCCACGACCAGGAATACGGTCCGGCCTCGCCGGCACCGGCGACCTTCGTGTAGACGTACTGCTTGGTCGTCGCTCCCGACGTCGCGATCGAGGTGAGCAGCGTCCAGCCGGCCGGCGGCGTGATTGTTGCCGTCGCGTCGCGGAGCGAGACGGTCGCGACCATCAGGTTCCCGGTCGTGACACCGGTCGGCATCGCGACGGAGATCGGCGGCCCGGTCTTGGTGCTGCCGGTCGTTCCCGGTGAGCCGACGATCGCGATCGGGTCGATCACGTACGGCGTGGGGAGGGCCCGGTCGTCGAGCTGCAGGGCGAGGTACGACCGGCCGCCCGTGTGCTCGAGCGACCAGTGCGATCCGGCGGGCGTGATCTCCCGGCCGGCCCGGTCGTAGACGACCGGCGGCAGGATGCGAACCCCGGAGCTCGAGAACGCAACGCTGCCATCGACCTCGACTCGAGGTCGAGACTTGCCGGTGTCGAGGCGCCACGTCCACGTCCGCGGTCCCTGCCGGTGCTCGACCGTGAGGTACTCCTCCGTCCGGGGGGCGGCGACGACGATCGACTCGCGGCCGAAGCCCGTCGAGCGGTCGACGCCCCAGGCGTGGCGTGTCCACGGCTCGCCGCCGACGCCCTGGGCGGTGAGCCCCAGCCTGAGGCCGGCGTGGCGGATGCGCAGGCCGTGGCCGACGGAGATTCGGGTCAGGCCGTCCCAGCGCCGGTCGAGCAGGAACGAGGGGTCGTGCGGGCCGAGCGCGCGGGAGACGAAGGGGGCGGGCTCGGCAGCCGACCGCGGGTGGCCGGCGAAGATCCACCCGGCAAGCGAGGCGGAGCCGGCGGCGAGCATCAGGAGGACGAGTCCGAGCAGCTGCCGGCCCAGGACGTGCGAAAGATCTCCACCGTGATCGGTCGAGGATCCGTTGTCGTGCCGCAGTCGCTGGGTGGTTGCCACTCTCGTCTCCTGCGCCCAGCTCCGCGTGGCCACGCGAATCCGGACGTTCTCCGGCACTATCGGTCGGCTCCGCAGGGGGCATGAGAAAACGCGAGGGATCCAAACCGGTCTCCTACCAAGATCCCCAAAAAGGGTGAGGAGCACCGTCGGCGGCCTCCCCCGGCGGCGGCGATGCCTCCCTCGAGTGAGTAAACCTCAGGTCGAGATCGAGCTTCGTGCTCCGTAGAGGTACGGCCGCGTCCAGTGACGGCGGTCGCCGCGACGGCGCCCGGTGACCGTGAAGCCGTAGCCCCCGAGCAGCCGGCGCACGGCGGCGTTCGTCCGGTTCGACGGAGCGCCGCCGCGGTCGGCGATGAAGTCATGGCATGAGACCGTGAGGTGCCGGACCCGCACAGCGTGCCGCGCCAGCCCGCGGAGGGCGGCCTCCTCGGCCCCCTCGATGTTCAGCTTCACGAAGTCGATCTGGTCGAGCGCCCAGCGGTCGACGAGCTCGTCGAGCGTCAGGGCCGGAACGGCGAGGCCGCCCGGGTCGGCGACGATCCGATTCTCCCGGTAGCTCGCGCCGTCCGAGAAGGAGACCGTCCCGACGCGATCGGAGACCGCCGCATGGACGGGTACGACGTTCTCGAGCCGCGCGGCCCTGCAGCGCGACTCGAGCGCAGCGAACGTCGCCGGATGAGCCTCGACCGCGTAGACGCGGCCCGCAGGCCCGACGAGCCTCGAGAGCAGCTCGGCCTCCTCGCCCGCGCCTGCGCCGACGTCGAGCACGGTGTCGCCCGGGCGCGGCGTGTACTGCTGGAAGAAGAGGTCGCGGGCGAGCTCCTCGCGCGCCGTCGCGCCGCGCGCGGCCGAGCGGATCGGAACCCACACCCGGCGCGCTCGCCAGATATGCGCGCTCACGAGCGCCGAGTGAACGCCCCGCCGCGCCCTGCCGAGCGCGCCCAGCAGGAGCCGGCCGCCGGGTCTGTCCAGTGTGTGTTCGATCGCGCGGAACGCGCTGAACTTGAGGCTGCGCGCGTGCACGCGTCAGAGGACGCGGTGGAGCGGAGTGAGCGTCGATGCTTCCTGCGCCGCCGCTTCGAGTGAGCGGCGGAGCGTCGCCAATGCTCGATGCAGCGCCACTTCGACGGTGTTCGTGCGCAGGCCGAGGATCCGTGCGATCTGGGTGGCGGTCAGGTCGGCGCCGAAGCGCAGCGCGATGAACTCGCGGTCCCGCTCGGGCAGGCTCTGCACCGCCGCGCGGAGCTCGAGCCGCGACGCGATCAGGTCCTCGAACTCGCCCGCCGCGCCCACTTCGGGGATCTCCGCGACGAGCTGCTGCTGGGTCGCCCCGTGGTCGACGATCACGCGGCGCGCGATGCCGATCAGCCACGAAAGCGGCGATCCCCGCCGCTCGTCGTAACGCTTGCGATACCGCAGCGCGCGCTCGAAGACCTCCGAGGTGATGTCCTCGGCGTGCACGCCGTCGCCGACGCGATATGCGACGTAGGCATAGACGCGCTCGATCAGCGGCTGCGGGTCGGCCAGCGGGTCGACGCTCACCGGTACCCATACCTCCGGCGGAACGGAAGCGTGATCGCATCGACGACGCGGCGGTCCCGGGCTCGCATCGAGCGTTCCCATTCGACGTCCGCGCGCAGCGCGACCGTGCCGTGGTCGAAGCGGCTCGGATTACCGGACACGGTGTGCGTCCGGTCGAGCGCGAGCTCTCCGTCGGTGGTCCACGGAAGGCCGGCCGGCGCCTCGCCCACGAAGTCGACGATCGTGTCGACGGTCTCCTGCGGGCGGTCGACGAAATCCTCGTAGCGGACGAGCAGGTGCTTGCCGGAGCCGCGCCACAGCACCCGCGTCGACTCGTTGAGCAGGTTCCAGTAGAGCGAGCTCATCGCGGGCCCGTGCGAGCGCATGGAGCGTACGCGGCGCGGATCGTCGCGCTGCAGCTTCTTGCGCACCCACGAATACGCGACCGCCCGCGGGTCCCGGACGAGATGGACGACGCGGACGTCGAGGCCGGCGACGTTCGCGAGCACGTGACCGTACGCGGGGCTCTTCGACGAGTCGACGATCACGCGGCAGCCCGTCTCCGACTCGATCGCGCCGTAGAGCGCACCGAGCCTGCGGCCGTACTCGTCGCCGCGCGGCTCGAGGTGCGCGAGCTGGAGCGGGAGGTGACGCGTGCGCGCGCTCCGGGCCTCGAGGCCGAGCATCTCCTGCGGATCGACGCCGCCCGGGAAGGCACGGTCGAGCACGCGCGTCCAGACGTCGCACGCGCGCACCGGCTCGCCGCAGCCGCAGAGGCGGCCCTCGAGCAGTCCACGCCGCCAGAGGAACAGCAGCTCGCCGGCGGAGAAGAATCCTTCGACCTGACCGAGCACGTTGTCGAGAATCGTGCTCCCGCTGCGTCCCCAGCCGGCGATGTACAGCACCTTCGTCATGCGGCCTCCAGTCGCAGGCGGCCCGCTGCGAACTCGCGCTGCTGGATGCCGACGGCGGCGATGCCGACGCCGACGATCGACCAGAGCCAGATCGCGCCCTGCGGGCCCTCGAGGTACGGATCGAACGTCGTGTCGATCATGATCGCGGCCCACGCCACGAGCAACCAGGCGTCGAACAGCGACCACAGTCGTGCGCCGAGCCGGCGCGCGCGTAGCGACCAGGCGAGCATCGTCGCCGCGAACGTCAGCTGCAGCAAGATCCAGGACACCAGGCCGGGCACCCCCATGCGCGCGAGCACGGTGATGTGCGAGTTGTGCGGCGCGCGAAGCGTGTGCTTGCTGTCGAGCTGGAAGCCGTCGGAGTCGGCGAGGTTGAGGCCGAAGCCCTTGCCTTTCCAGAAGTACGGCCCGTGGATCGTGTAGTCGACGACCTTCGTCCACCAGCGCAGGCGGAACTTCTTCGAGCCGTTCAGGTTCTGCCGCGACCCGCCGGAGCCGGCCTGATCCTGCTTGTTCGAGACGATGCTGACGACGTTCTGCATCAGGTTCGTCGTCGAGAGGTTCTGGCCGCCGCCCACCGGGACCGAGACATTGAAGAGGACGAGCATCGTCACGAGCGCGCCCGCGGTGAGCAGGAACGGGACGATGCGGACCGACCGCCTGAGCGCGACGGCGGCCACCACCCCGAATCCGATGCTCAGCATCGAGCTCCGGCTCATCGCGACCACCGGCGCGACCGCGACGAACCACAGGAGCCACAAGGTGCTCTCGCTGCGGAGGCCGCGCTGACGCTTCTCGTAGCCGTAGAGCCCGAGCAGGACGAAGGAAGCGGCGATCGTCAGGTGCACGCCCATGTCGCCGCCCTTGAAGTGGATGATCGAGATGCCGGAGTTCGGCCACGTCGGCGAGAGGTGGAGGATCGAGATCGTCGCCGCGATCGGGATCCACGCGACGAGCCACGGGACGAAGCGCCTGTAGCGCTCGATCGCCCAGCGGAGGTGCTCGATCCGGACGAACGCGGAGAGCGCGAGCGCGAAGATGCAGTACCCCCAGAGCGCGCCGTCCCGCACCGCGTTCACCTTGTAGACCGTCACATACGGGAAGGTCCGCAGAGCGCCGAGCAGCATGAAGAGCGCGATCAGCCCGTGGAGCGGCTGCAGCCGCACACCGCGCGCCCGCGTGAAGAGCGCGAGGATGCCGACGACGAGGACGAGGTCGCCGATGAAGACCGGCTTCCAGCCGACGTACGCGAACCCGCGTCCGGCAAGGGCGTACCCGGCGAGGATCGCGACCGTCCCGTGCAGGAAGAGCCGCGGCAGATGCTCGGCGTAGACGAGGAGGAGCGCGACGAAGGCGAAGGCGACCACGACGGCGGCTGCGAGCGGCGCGACGGCGATCAACGCGCCGGTCGCGATCAGGCCGAGGCCGACTAGTCCGTTGACGGCGTAGTCCGGGAGCGGTTCGGTGCTGCGCCGCAGCCGGATCGGCGTGGTGAGCAGGTTCAGCATGCGGCTCCGTAACGCTCCACGTGCAGCTGCGCGATGCGCCGCCACGAAAAGAGGCTCGCGACGTCCTGCGCGCTCGCGCCGGCGGCGGCGTGGAGGCGGTCGATCGAGCGGGCGGCCGTCACGAGCGCGCCCGTCGCGGCCTCGGCCGTCGGCTGCGTCACCACGACGTGCCCGAAGCGCTTGACCTCCGGGATCGAGCAGGTTCCGATCGCGCTCGAGAGGACGGCGGGCTTGCCGGCCGCGAGCGCCTCGGTGACGGCGAGCGGCAACCCCTCGTGCCGCGACAGCTGGACGTAGACGTCGGCGCGTTCGAGCTCGCCTGCGACCTCGGCGCCCGCGAGCGCGCCGGTGAAGCGCACGGAACCGTTCAGCCCGAGCGCCGCGGCGCGCCGCTCGAGCTCTGCGCGGCCACCGTTCCAGTCCGGCCCGACCACGGTCAGCTCGATCGGTGCCGACGAGCGCGCGGCCGCGAACGCTTCGAGCAGCACGTCGAGGCCCTTCGTGTAGACGTCGAGGCGGCCGACGGAGAGCAGGCGCGTCGGACCGCCGTTGCGGTGCGCGGGCGCGCCGGTGCGCACGCGCACGTTGCCGCCCTGCGGAAGCGTGTAGAGGGGCAGACCGCCCAGCGCCGAACGGACGTCGCGCGCCTCGTCGGGACTGAGCGCGTGCAGCGCGGCGAGCTTCCCGTACAACAGCCGCCGGGCAAGCGGCAGGTAGGCACGCTTCGCGAGCGCGCGCGACTTGCGCAGCACGACCGGATGGAATGCGCCCTGCGGGCTGAGGAACACCGGCGCGCCGAAAAGGTGCACCGCCCAGACGTTGTCGGGATTGAACTCGCCGTGCGCGTGCACCGCCTCGGGTGCGAGCAGACGCAGGCGCGCCCGCTCGCCGGCGTCGATGAGACGGAACCGCAGGCCGCCGACCTGCAGCCGCCGGCGCTCACGGAACGTGACGAGGCGGAGGCCTTCGACGTCCATCGGCTCGTACAGCGGCGCGTTCCTGGGCTCGGCCGCGACGACGATCACGTCGTGGCCCAACTCGGCCTGCGCCGTCGCGAGGCCGAGGACGGCGTTCGCGACACCGCCTCCGCCGAGGAAGTTCGGATACCAGTGGACGATCCGCATCAGGGGCTCGCGATCACCAGCATCGATGAGGCCGACGCGCCCCGGGCGGCCCAGCGGCGCGCGATCGGCAGGCCGACGAGGTTCGTCACGCTCTGGTACGTCCGGGCTCCCAGCACGGCGGCGGTCGCGGCGCCCCGTGACGGAGGAGGCGCCGGCGCGCGTTCGTTCGTCGACGCCTGCAGGTCGGCGGCCGCCTCTCGGCGGACGTAGCGACGGAACGCAGAGGCCGCCCCGGGCAGAACGTCGGAGCCCGGAGGCGGCGGAAGCTCGACCTGGACGTCGCGGTACCCCAGGGCGGAGAAGAACCGTTGGAGGGCCGCAGGTGTCCAGCGCAGGAAATGATTCGGTGGGTAGTCGACGGGCTGGCGGTTGCCCTTCAGCACGGCGACCCGCGTCGGTGACGGGACGCTCGCGAGGACGTGCGCGTTCGGGAAACGCTCGCGCAGCGGAGCGAGGAACGCCGCCGGCTGGGGCAGGTGCTCGAGGACCTCGAAGAACGTGACCGCGTACGGCGGATCCGCAGCCCACGGGAAGTCGGGCGCCGCTCCCTGCTCGACGTCGAGCCCGGCCGACCGCAGCTGCGCGACGACGTCGGGTGACAGCTCGAAGCCGCGTGCGGCAATGCGCTTGCGCTTCAGCGCCCGCAAAAATCGCCCCGTCCCGCAGCCGCAGTCCACGATCGGGCCCGCGAACGGCGCGTGCCGCTCGATCCAGGCGAGCGCACGCCGCTCGGCGGGCGTCAACTGAGGCGGCGGCACGACGTGCGACGACAGTTCGAGGGCAAGCCGGCGTTCGGGGGCCGTGTAGATGTGCGCATACTCGGACGGCAGCGTCGCGGCGTCCGAGTCGCCGGCGTAGGCGGCGACGTAGCGGTCGCGGGTGTAGTCGGGGTTCCCGGTCATGCTCAGCCCGCACTCGCGACACTCCAGGATCTCGTACCCGTGCCAGTCCAGTTCGTGATCGAGGGCGCGCGAACCGCACGCCACGCACCGGTCGAGCGAACCGCTCATACGCACACCTCCAGTGACTGTGCCCGCCGCCATGCGACGAGCGCCGCAGTGACATAGCTCAAGATCACGACGATCAGCGCGCCCGTAAGTGCGAACGCGAGCATCGCGGGCACCGCGAGCACGAGCACGATCGCCCCCGAGAGCGCCCAGATGGCAGGTACGACACGCACGTTCCCGGTCGCCTTGAGCAGGACGGTCTGCACCTGCACGACCGTCGACGCGGTGTAGCTCACGGCGAACAGGAACACGAGGTTCCGATGGTCGTCGTAGTGGCCGCGGTACAGCGCGTGCAGGACGGCATGCGAGAAGATCGAGAGCGTCAGGCCGTAGAGGAGCACCGCCCCGCCCGCCACGAACAGGTAGCCGCGCAGCCGCTGTCGCAGCTCGGCCACGTCCGCGCCGCCGCTCGCGGCCGCTGCCGTGGAAGGCAGCATCACCGTCTGCACGGACTGGAGCAGCGGGTTGAGCGGGCGGAAGAGGTTCATCGCCGCGACCAGGCCCGCGAGCGCACCGAGTCCGAGGACGATCGGGACGAGCAACACGAGTACCTGCCCGGACGCCCAGAAGAGCGCCTGCCCGAGCGCGCTCCAGCGGCCGTAGCTCCAGTGGCGGACGGCGAGCTCGCGCCAGCCGATGTCGCCGCCGCGGAGGTCGGGCCGCAGGCGAGCCAGCATGACGGCGCAGCCGATCGCGGCGCCGAGCCCCATCGCGAGCACGCCGCGTTCCGCGTTGAGGTGGCCGGTCGCGTGCAGGAGGTAGAGCCCTGCGATCGTCGCCGCGAAGTACACGGCGTCGCCGGTGACGGCGCCGCGAGGCGTGAGCTCGATGTAGAAGGCGCGCCGCAGCAGCCAGAGCAGGAGCACGAACGGCGCGGCGACGGCGAGCGCGAGCAGCGAGGGCCAGGCGGTCGAGCCGCCGGCCCAGACGATCCCCGCGCCCGCAGCGAGCGCGAGCGCCGTCACCGCGGAGACGAGCACGTGCAGGACGACGTGCCGGCCCAGATAGCTGCGCACGCGCCTGCGGTAGACGCCGGCCCCGAACACGAGCATCGGCTCGGTCAGCACCGCGGTGTGCAGCGCGCCGAGCAACAGGAAGACGAAGAACGCGAGCGCGAACGCGCCGTACTGCACGGGTGGCAGCCAGCGAGCCAGGAGGATGTTGATCGAGAAGCTCGACCCGGCGAAGAGCGCCTGGTCGAGCACCGCGACGGCGCCGAGCCCGAGCCCGCGCCGTCTGCCGGCCGTGAGCGCGACTACGCCCATGCCGCCTCCAACGCCGCCGAGGAGGCGGCCTGCGCGAGCGCCTCGCCGTAGATCGCAAGCAGCCTGCGCGTCGTCGGCCACGGCGCGAGCTCGTCCTCGGAGCGCCGGCGCGCCTGCCTGCCGAGCTGCGCGGTGAACGCATCGGCGGAC